>CASFQC010000004.1 GCA_949296415.1 uncultured Bacteroides sp.
GGCGGCGGGGATGGCTGCGGTGCATGCCATCAGGCAGACAGGCAACGACGTGCACAAGATAGATGTGGACTTCTTGCGCAAGCGTCTGAAGGAGGAAGGCCAATACTTCCTGTAACCTTCCCGTAGTGTTGCTGTGGTGTCCGTCTGTCCTGTCCCGGCGGGACACCGTTGTGCAGGCAAACGGACGGAAGAGCTTGCTTTTTGCTGTGGAAACCTTTCCGGCTGCAAATTCTTTTGTCCTTTTGCTTGCTTTTTTCCATTAAAATATGTTCCTTTGTTACTGGTAAGAGACAGAATGCCCGTCCGGTATCTGGCTCTTGTCAGACAGGTTAATCATCGGAGCCTGTTTGAATTTTGTCCGGACCGATGGAAAAGTTTGGAAAGGATAATTCAGATAAGGCTTTTCATATATAGGAGGATACATCATGAATAGAGAAGCGAAAAAAGTCTTGCGCGAGCGTAAGGAAGAGAAACAAGGCAAGCGCGCCATGCTGATTATGACCATTGCCGTACTTGCCCTCATCATTCTGCTATACGTGTTCTATGCCATATATTGGAGCTGACCGGCCATGGCACAGGAAATTGAACGGAAATTCCTGGTGACGGATGACACTTACAGGACCGAGGCCTTTGCCCATAACCACATAGTGCAGGGGTATATGTGCAAGGATCCCAAGCGGACTGTGCGTGTGCGCATTCGCGACAACAAGGGCTTTCTGACCATCAAGGGCGCTTCCGACCCCATCGGGATGAGCCGTTATGAGTGGGAGAAAGAGATTCCTGCGGATGAGGCGCAGGAGTTGATGAAGCTTTGTGAGCCGGGTGTGATAGACAAGACACGTTACCTGGTGCGCTGTGGAAAACATACGTTCGAAGTGGATGAGTTTCATGGCGATAACAGAGGACTGGTTGTGGCTGAGGTGGAACTGGAAGCCGAGGACGAGCCTTTTGACATACCCGGTTTTCTGGGACGCGAAGTGACAGGAGACGTACGCTATTACAATTCGCAACTGATGAGCCATCCTTATACCTGTTGGGAAAAGACGGCGGACTGATGCGGTTTGGCTGACGTAACCTGTAAGGGAAACTATAGCCTGTTTTATATAGACTTCCGGACAATACATGGAGAAGATTTACCAATATCTGCCTCAGGAGTTCGTTACCTTTATATTGGTGACGCTATTCTCCTTGCTCATCGGACTGTCCCAGCGCCGTATCAGCCTGAAGCGTGAGGGTGAGACGACCCTTTTCGGAACCGACCGCACCTTTACTTTCATAGGCATTCTTGGCTATTTGCTTTACATTCTTGATCCGTCCGGTTTTCGCCTGTTTCTGGGTGGAGGGGCTGTTCTTGGCGTGCTGTTTGCTTTGAACTATTACGTGAAGCAGTCGCAATACCACGTGTTTGGAGTCACTACCATCGTCATTGCGCTCATTACCTACAGTCTGGGACCTATCGTAGCCACCCAGCCGTCTTGGTTCTATGTTATGGTAGTGGTTACGGTACTGTTACTCACAGAGTTGAAACACACGTTCACTGAGCTGGCTCAGCGCATGAAGAACGACGAAATGGTGACTTTGGCCAAGTTCTTGGCCATAAGCGGTATCATCTTGCCCATGCTGCCCGACAAGAGCCTGCTACCGGGCATACATCTTACGCCTTACACCATCTGGCTGACTACGGTGGTGGTATCGGGTATTTCTTATCTTTCATATCTGTTGAAGCGGTATGTGTTCCGCGAGTCGGGCATATTGCTGTCCGGCATATTGGGAGGGCTTTATAGCAGTACGGCCACCATCTCGGTGCTAGCCCGCAAAAGCCGGACTGTGTGTGGCGGAGAGTCAGAGGAGTATGTGGGAGCCATGCTCATGGCGGTGAGCATGATGTTCCTGCGTTTTCTTATCCTTATAGGTATATTCAGCAAGGATGTGTTGATGGTAGTGTGGCCTTACCTGCTGCTTATGTCGGCAGTTTCGGCGGGGGTGTCGTGGTGGCTGCATCGGAAGTTCAGGAACCGTACAGGTTCAAGTCTCACCGATGTGGACGATACGGACAGCAGCAATCCGCTGGAATTCAAGGTTGCGTTAATATTTGCCGTACTCTTTGTGGTGTTTACCATCATAACCCATTATACGTTGCAATTGGCTGGAACCGGAGGGCTGAATGTCCTGTCATTTGTGTCAGGTGTGAGCGACATCACTCCTTTTATTCTCAATTTGGTGCAAGGGTCAGGCAGCATGTCATCGTCTTTGGCGGCCGCATGTAGTCTGCAGGCCATTGTGAGCAACATTGTGGTGAACATGGGGTATGCCATGTTCTTTTCCGGGCGGGGCAGCCAGCTCCATCCCTGGATAGTGCGTGGGTTCGGTATGGTCATCGCAGTCAATGTGGCGCTGCTTGCGGTGTTCTATCTGGTGTAATCTGGGTTTTATAGTATGAAATAAAAAAATCAAAGCCCCGGCCTTTCCAGGCCGGGGCTTTGTTATCAGAAATGCAGATACGTCATTTTCCTATAGTCGTAGTAGTATAGAAAGGATAGGGGGAAGACTTCATTCCACTCCCAAGTCCTTCATGGTTCTCGGTGCGGGAACTCCGGGCAACGGTTTGCGCTCCTTCAATTGTTCAAGAGCCACTTCGATGGCTTTCTCCAGTTGCTGGTCGGTGCCCGACTGTTCTACTATGGGATCATTATCTATCAGGATGTCGGGATCGACACCGTGGTTTTCCACAATCCATTGTCCGGTTTTTGCATCGTAATTGGTGAAGAAGGGCACACGGATATCCGTACCGTCCATATAAGGCAGTGAGCCGCTTATGCCTACTATGCCTCCCCAGGTGCGGGTGCCTATCACTGTGCCCAGCTTATTGGCTTTGAAGCTCCAGGGGAAGAGGTCGCCGTCTGAAGCCGAGTATTTGTTGACAAGCAGAATTTTCGGGCCGTACTGTGTGGCATCGGGGATAGTTCCCGTCTTGGTGGACGTGCGCGACATGGTCATACGGTAGGGCTTGCGCAACAGACGTTCTATAATCATGGGCGATACATTGCCTCCGCCATTAGCCCGGTCGTCTATGATGAGGGCTTCCTTGTCTAGTTGCGGATAGAAGTAGCGGGCAAACTCGTTCAGACCTTCGGGACCCATGTCGGGGATGTAGATATAGCCCACTCGTCCGTCGGTGGCCTCCTCTACCCGGCGCAGGTTTTTCTGTACCCAACTGTAATGATAGAGCGGATACTCGTTGTCGGTAGGTGTCACCACCACTTTGCGTGCCCCTTCGGCCGACGGGGTGGAGTTCAGTGCCAGCTCGGTCAGTACACCGGCCTTTCCTATCAGCAACTGGTAGATGTTGTCCACTTCATTCACGGGTACTCCGTCTATGGCAGTGATGTACTGTCCTTCCGTTATGTTCATGCCCGGTTCGGCCAGAGGCGAACGCAATTTGCTGCTGTAGGGTGCTCCGGGAAGTATGCGGTCTATGCGGTAGAAACCACTCTTGGCATCGCGGCTCAGCTCGGCTCCCAGCAGTCCCATGCTGACACGTTCGGGTTTCGGATAGTCCCCCGGATTCACATAAGCATGTCCGCAAGCCAGTTCGGCAATCATGGCGCCTATCACGTAATTCAGGTCCAGACGTGTCTTCACGTAGGGCAGGAATACGGCATATTTCTCCTTTATGGCCTTCCAGTCCACTCCATGCATATTCTCCAAATAGAAACCGTCGCGGTAGGCACGCCATGCCTCGTTGAATATCTGTGGCCATTCCTGCGCGTAGTCTACCGTAGCCACCATGTCCGACAAATCCACCGCACGGTCCAGCGTGGCCTTTCCGGTGCCTAGTTTTCCCATGTACAGACTGTTGCCCCGCCAGAACATCACATTGTCTGTACCCGCGTCGGCCAGCATCATGGCTCCTTCGGCCACCAGATGGTCTTCCTGCTTTTGCAGGTCGTAGGCATGGGTGGAGCCGTCGCAGTACCACACGTTCTTTCCGTCGCAGAATAAGTTGTAGTAGTAGCCGGCTCCTAACGGAAGCTTCACAATGCGTCCCGTCAGCCCTTCGGTGTCTATTTCTACGGGGTGTGCCATCTGGCCTTCGGTCTTTTTCCCGTTTTCACCGGCAGGCTTCTCCTCCATGGTGGAGGCTTTGTCCACTTCGCTGTCCTTGGGTAGGAAGGGCGATGGAGTTCCGGCCTTCAGCATGGCCAGATAGATGCCTCCCATACGGGTGTAGACGTGATTCCATTCCAGATGTCCGTAGATGGGGTTGAAGTCACGGTCGGAACAGAATACCAGATACTTGCCGTCAGTACTGAATGCGGGCGAGGAAGAATTGTACCACTTTTCTGTCACGGCATATTCTTTCTTGTCGGCCAGATGGTAGACATAGACTACGGAGAAGTTGTTGGAGGCAGGTTTGGTATAAGTTATCCAACGGCTGTCCGGCGAGAAGTTCACATCGTAGAATTCCTGTTCCGGATTCTGCATCACCACAGTTTTCTGTTTTGATTCTACGTTCACGGTGACTATGCGGTTTTTGCGGTCGGTGTAGAGCACCGTCTTGCTGTCCGGACTCCATTGCAGGCTGCGTATATAAGTGTCGTTGCCTGCAGTAAGCTGTATGGGGGCTCCTCCTCCGGCAGGCTGGAGGTAGATTTCCGTTTCGCCCGTACGGTCCGATATGTAGGCTATGTATTTACCGTCGGGACTCCATCCGGCTCCCCGTTCGTTGGCTCCCGGAGTGCGGGTGATGTTGCGGGTCACGCCTTTCTCTACAGGCACGTCGAATACCTCGCCCCGTGCGGTCACGGCCAGGCGTTTGCCGTCGGCCGAGAATCCGGCTGCGGTCATATTTCCGTCCACATGCATCCGTACGTTGCGTGCATAGACGTTTTCAGCATTGAGTGTGACGTGTATCTGCTCCGTGCGTTGTGTCTGCGGGTCAAAGCGGTAGAGGTATCCGGCATGTTCATAGACGATGATTTTGCCGTCTGTGCTGGGGAACTTGATGTCGTAGTCGGTATAATCCGTCACCTTCTCTGTCTGTCGGGTGTCGGTGTGGTAGACAAAGAGGTTCATCGTCTTGTCACGGTCAGATATGAAGTAGATGTCGTTGCCTATCCACATGGGGCAGATGTCTTGTGCCACATGACCGGTCACATTCTCCACCTTTCCGGCCTTCGGGTCATAGACCCATATGTCGTCTGCCATGCCTCCACGGTAGTATTTCCAGTTTCGGAACTCACGGAACACGCGGTTGTAGGCCATTTTTGTACCATCGGGCGAAAAACTGCAGAATCCGCCTTCGGGCAGCGGAAGTGCTTGTGGCATGCCACCGTCGGCAGGCACTGTCCACAGCCGTCCGTCGAATCCGTCGCTGATGCGGTTGCGGTAGACCACGCCTTTCCCGTCGGGTGTCCAGGTCATGACGATGTTGTTGGGCCCCATGCGGTCGCCTACGTCATCGCGCGGATTGGTGGCGGTGTAAGTAAGCCGTTTAGGCTCACCCCCGTCAGCGGGGATAAGATAGACCTCGCGGTTGCCGTCGTATTCGCCTGTAAAGGCTATGGTAAGGCCGTCGGGCGAGAAACGCGGAAAGATTTCATAGCCCACGTGCGATGTCAGCCTTGTGGCCTCGCCACCCGTTAGGGGCACTTTGTACAAGTCGCCGGCGTAGGAGAATACCACGTCTGTGCCATTGGTAGCCGGAAAACGCAGCAGTCGTGCCTCGCCGGCATCGGCCCCCGCCGCCACACAGAGGACCAGCAGGGGGAAGATGAACTTTTTCTTCATGTCACTTTGAATGTTTAAAAGGGTTTAACCACCACAAAGTTAGAAGTAACGGACAGACGGACAAAACAATCTTCTGTCTTTTTAATTGCCGGTAGTCATAAAGATTACCTTTCAAACCATGACAGAGCGTACCTCGTATTCTGAAAGAGTATGATAAAGAATTATACAATTACAATAAGGACTACGGTATACGCTATATGTGTAAAAGAAGAACATCCAGAGGATACAGGCGCACTCTTATGTACGTTCCGGAAAAAAGGAAAATTCCCGGGAGACATGCCTTAACGCGGCAGCAGACCCTGTCGCTTCATCTCGTCCACCGCCGTCTCCAATTCGGCATACCAACCGGCACCGAATTTTCGGATGAGTGGTTCCTTCAGGAACTTATAGACGGGAAGGTTTTCTTTCTGTCCCAGCAGGACGGCAGCCTTACACACGTCCCACCGGTTATAGTTTACTCCCTTGAACGTGCCGAAGTCCTTCACCCTTATGGGATACAGATGGCAGGATACCGGTTTCAGAAAGCGGGTTTTCCCTTCCCGATACGCCTTTTCTATGGCACAGAAACAGCATCCTTTATCATCGTAACAGGTAAAGACGCAATCCTTGCCGTTCACGATGGAAGTCACCAGGTCGCCCTCACAGTCGGTATAGGCCACTCCTTGTTTGTCAATGACCTCTCTTGCCTCGGCTGCCAGGTCGTCCCAAATGATGGGCAGCAGCTCTTCTATCTTCTCCACCTCTTCCGGTTCCAAAGGCGCGCCGGCATCGCCCTCCACGCAGCAGGCACCGTGGCAGGCACCGAGGTCGCACAGGAATTTTTCTTTCAACACGTCAAAACTGACTACAACATTTTGTATCTGAAGCATAATTGTTAAAGTGTGTATCGGATAACATTACGAACTCATTTAAACTTTTTCCGAAAAGTTTGTTTTTACTTCATTTCGGGTTTCTTTTCGGTCTGTTTCTCCGCCGTCATTCGTCACGTAGCCCGCTACGCTCCTCTTTCCGGCGAAGAAATAGCCTCGAAAACATTCCTCGGATTGAAATCGCAAAAAGTTTAAATGAGTTCTACATATTCGTATCAATTATATAACAATCGTCCACATAGAAGTCCGTACCTGCATAGGCATGTATTTCAAAGGTAAAGTAACGGGCTATGGCCGGAATCTGAAAGACATGGTCAAACATCTGCCATCTGCCTTCGGTATCAGAAAAACCATCTGTCCCATAACCACCTCCACGGATAATTCCCATAGTAGCATCATCGTAAAAAGTATGGAGCACACTGTTTGATATAGTTGACGAACCGCTTTCACCTATATAACAATACATACGCGCCCCGTTGCCTTCAGCATAATCCATACGATAATGAAATGCTATGCGGATGTGGTGTCCTGGAGAGACTGGAACTTTCTGACTGATAAAAGCTGTAATTTCTGATTGCGGGGAACTTAGTTTTGCTGCATATTTCCCTTCATAGACTATTTCTTTTTCACAGAATACACTGCCATGGTTATCTTTTAGTGACCAACCGGACATGTACTCTCCCTGCTTATCTCCTAAGGGAAAAGAAATCCATTTGTCACAAGTCCCGTTGCTTAGCAGATTCATCACCTGTGTCAATTCACTGTTTCCACCTTGTCCTGAATTTATGTCTTTATCATCTTCTGTATCTTTTATGCATGACTGACATGACAAAATGAGAGCTAGTAACAATAAAAAGCGCATAAGCAAAAAAGAACGCTCCATCAATTCCCATTATGCGATAAGGAAATTGACGGAGCGCATTCTAATGTGTATGGGTAAAAAACATCAGTCCTTAATCAGGTCATGTCCGGTCATGTCTGCCGGCTGGGGCAGACCCATGATGTGCAGTATGGAGGGAGCCACATCGGCCAGCACGCCGTTTTCTACCTTGGCGTCCTTGTTTGCTGTCACATATACAAAGGGCACGGGGTTCAGTGAATGGGCGGTGTTGGGTGTGCCGTCTGCGTTGATGGCGTGGTCGGCATTGCCGTGGTCGGCGATGATGATGACCTCATAGTCATTGGCTTTGGCTGCCTCCACGGTGTCGCGCACACAGTTGTCTATGGCTACCACAGCTTTCTCTATGGCTTCGTACACGCCGGTATGGCCCACCATATCCCCGTTGGCGTAGTTCACTACGATGAAGTCGTACTTCTGCGTGTGGATGGCCTCTACCAGCTTGTCTTTCACTTCGTATGCGCTCATTTCCGGCTTCAGGTCATAAGTGGCCACTTTGGGCGAGGGCACCAGGATGCGGTCTTCCCCTTCGAAAGGAGCCTCGCGTCCGCCGTTGAAGAAGAATGTCACGTGGGCATATTTCTCTGTCTCGGCTATGTGGAGTTGCTTCTTTCCGTTCTTCGAAAGATATTCGCCCAGCGTGTCGGCCACATTCTCCTTGTCAAAGATGATGTGCACGCCGGTGAAGGAAGCGTCATAGGGTGTCATGCAATAATATTGCAGTCCCGGAACGGTGCGCATCCCTTCTTCGGGCATGTCCTGCTGGGTCAGCACCACGGTCAGCTCCTTGGCGCGGTCGTTACGGTAGTTGAAGAAGATGACCACATCGCCTTCCTTTATCGTACCATCAAAAGAGCTGTTGTTGATGGGCTTGATGAATTCGTCGGTCACGCCTTCATCGTAAGACTCCTGCATGGCTTTCACCATGTCGTCCGACTGCTTGCCCTGACCGTTGACCAGAAGTTCGTAGGCTTCCTTGATGCGGTTCCAGCGTTTGTCGCGGTCCATGGCATAGAAGCGTCCCACAATGCTGGCTATGCGGCCTGCGCTCTGTGCGCAATGTGCGTTGAGCTGTTCGATGAACCCTTTGCCGCTCTTGGGGTCTGTATCTCGGCCGTCCATGAAACAATGTATGAAAGTACGGTCATTCAGGCCATATTCTTTGGCTATGTCGCAAAGAGTGAAGAGATGGTCCAGTGAAGAGTGTACTCCTCCATTTGATGTCAGACCCATGAAATGGATACCTTTGCCATGCTCTTTGGCGTAAGAGAAGGCCGATACAATCTCCTTGTTCTTCATGATGCTGCCGTCAGCACAGGCTCGGTTGATTTTCACCAGATCCTGATAGACGATGCGGCCGGCGCCTATGTTCAGATGTCCTACCTCGGAGTTACCCATCTGTCCGTCGGGCAGACCCACATTCTCTCCGCTGGCCTGTAGTTGGGAGTGCGGGTAGTTTGCCAGAAGGCTGTCCCAGTAAGGGGTGGGAGTCATATAGATTACATCGTCCTTTTTGTGGTCGCCTATGCCCCAACCGTCAAGAATCATTAAAAGAGCTTTTTTTGCCATAGTGTATCAAGATTTTAAATGGAACTTTAGAAGCTGTTTTTATTTTATTCCGGCAATTTTCTAAAGAAGATTTTCGAGGATTTTTCCCTGTCCTTATGAGGAGCATAGCGGGCTATGTGATGAATAAGAACAGAGAAAAAGACCGGAAAGGACTTTAGAAAAGCCGGATGAGACTTTATTGAATAAAATCAAAATAGCTTCTTATCTTTTTCACGGGTGCAAAGTTACAAAAAACTAAGAAGCTGTTTTGATTTTATTCCAGCAATTTTCTAAAGAAAATGTTCTCGGAAAAGCCTTGGAAGTGTTGGTGTATGAGGCGGAAATGCTATACCTTTGCCCGCAAACAGTCGGAAGAATAGCGGTACGGCAGGTGTGGCAGCCGTCCGTGCGCGAATCTCCGACAGACTGTTTGCATACAATACACCTTATATTATAGAGTAGATATGTTCACCGTCATTCTGCTCATGCTTTGTGGCGTTGCCGCAGGACTGTGCTTGCGCAACCGTAAGTCAACCGCTATACATACTGTCGTCACCCTTCTTATCTGGCTGCTGCTGTTCCTGCTTGGTGTGGAAGTGGGAGGCGATGACACCCTGATGCGCAGCCTGCATACGCTGGGGCTGGAAGCGTTGCTGCTGGCCGCTGCCGGTACGTTGTGCAGTGCGTTGGCCGCCAGCATATTGTGGAGGCATATAGAGAAACGGGACGGCGGAAGCCTGGCTCCACCGGCAACCGCTTCACCGTCTGTCGTCCGGGCGTTGAAGGGTAGTGCCGTCATTGCCGGATTCTTCCTGTTGGGCACGGCTTGCGGGTGGTTGCGGCTGTTGCCTGTTTCCATAGCCGGAACGGAACTTAGCTTCTATGCGCTCTGCGCACTCATGGTATGTGTGGGCATCGGCATAGGACAGGACACACAGACACTGAAGCGTTTCCGCAGTCTGAATCCGCGTCTGGCCCTGCTGCCTCTGCTGACCGTTGCGGGCACTCTGGCCGGAACAGCCGCCGTATCTCCACTGCTGGGTCATCGCAGCCTGACGGACTGCCTGGCCGTAGGGTCGGGTTTCGGCTATTACTCGCTATCCGGTATATTCATTACTGAATACCGGGGGGGTGAGTTGGGTACCGTGGCTTTGCTGGCCAACATCGCACGTGAGATGATTACCCTGCTGGGTGCTCCCTTCCTGGCGCGCTGGTTCGGACGGCTGGCTCCCATATCGGCAGGAGGAGCCACCACCATGGACACTACGCTTCCGGTCATTACACAGGTTTCCGGGCAGGAACTTGTCATCGTATCGGTTTTCCATGGTTTTGTGGTGGATTTCAGTGTGCCGTTTCTGGTGACTATGTGGTGCTCTCTCTGACCGGTTTCTGGGATAAAAAAGCGGAAGAAGACACTCTGTCTGCAGGGTGCTTTCTTCCGCTTTCCGCTTCTTGCTGTTCAGAGCCTGTTTGAATTTTGCCAAAAAGGCCGGATAAGAATCTTAAAGAAGAAAATATAAACAGGCTTTCAGGTCAGAACAGGCTCCACGATACCGTGAGTCCGGCCATCACTATGGCCACCATGCTCATCAGCTTGATAAGGATGTTCAGGCTGGGACCCGACGTGTCTTTGAAGGGGTCGCCTACGGTGTCGCCCACCACGGTGGCCTTGTGCACCTCACTGCCTTTGCCGCCGAAGTTGCCTTCTTCCACATATTTCTTGGCATTGTCCCAGGCTCCTCCCGCATTGGCCATGAATATGGCGAGTACAAAGCCTGTGCTCAGTCCGCCAATGAGCAGTCCCAGCACGCCGGGTACGCCAAACACTATGCCGGTCACTACCGGAGCGATGATTGCCAGCAGCGAAGGCACCACCATCTCGCGCTGTGCGCCCTTGGTCGATATGGCCACGCAGCGTTCGTAGTCAGGCTCGGCCTGTCCGGTAAGTATGCCTTTTATCTCACGGAACTGGCGGCGCACCTCGTCTACCATATGGGCGGCCGCACGTCCTACGGCGTTCATGGTCAGTCCGCAGAACAGGAAAGCCATCATGCTGCCTATGAATACGCCGGCCAGTACCATAGGATTCATAAGGTTGACATTGTAATGATACATGAAGTCGAAGAATGTGGCGTCCTGCACGGCTACGGTAAGGTCTCCGCCCACATTGAGCGCGGTCTCGCCGATGCGCGTCAGTCCGATACGTATTTCTTCGATGTATGAAGCCAGCAAAGCCAATCCGGTCAGTGCGGCCGAGCCTATGGCAAAGCCTTTGCCCGTTGCGGCGGTCGTGTTGCCCAGGGAGTCGAGGGCATCGGTGCGGCGGCGCACTTCCTCGCCCAGTCCCGACATTTCGGCGTTGCCGCCCGCGTTGTCGGCTATCGGGCCATAAGCGTCGGTAGCCAGTGTGATGCCCAGCGTAGACAGCATGCCCACGGCAGCAATGCCTATGCCGTAAAGACCCATGGCCACGTTGCCCACTTCGAAGTTGGAGGCGAAAAGATAGGAGGCTATCACGCCTATGACTACGGCTATCACCGGTATGGCGGTGGACAGCATGCCCAGTCCGATACCCGATATGATGACCGTGGCCGGACCCGTCTTCCCGCTCTCGCTCAGCTTGCGGGTAGGCTTATAGGACTGTGAGGTGTAGTACTCCGTAGAACGGCCTATGACCACACCTACCAGCAGGCCTACCACAACCGAAAGGGAGATGCCCATCCAGTTGTCCAGACCCAGGAGCCACAGGATAAGGAAAGTGGCCACAATGATAAGTACGGAACTGAGGTTGGTGCCGAAGCCCAAGGCGCCCAGCAGATTCTTCATGGATGTGTTCTCCTTGGTGCGCACGGAGAATATTCCCAGAATGGAAAGCAGTATGCCCACGGCGGCTATCAGCATGGGGGCTATCACAGCCTTGTACTGCATCACGGTGTCGCCGCTGTGCAGGAAGGCGGCCGCCCCAAGGGCTGCGGTGGACAGTATGGAGCCGCAATAGCTCTCATACAGGTCGGCGCCCATACCGGCCACGTCGCCTACGTTATCGCCCACGTTGTCGGCAATGGTGGCGGGATTGCGGGGATCGTCCTCAGGGATGCCGGCTTCGACCTTGCCTACCAGGTCGGCGCCCACATCGGCTGCCTTGGTGTATATGCCTCCGCCTACGCGGGCGAACAACGCCTGTGTGGAGGCACCCATGCCGAAGGTCAGCATGGTGGTGGTGATGACACACAGCTTGTTGGTGGGGGTCATGAGGTCTTCGGGTATCACCGCATTGAGCAGCAGGTACCAGAAGGAGATGTCAAGCAGTCCGAGACCCACGACCACCAGACCCATGACGGCACCGCTGCGGAAGGCTATGCGCAGGCCCGCGTTAAGCGAGTTGCGGGCGGCATTGGCCGTGCGGGCCGAGGCGTAGGTGGCTGTCTTCATGCCCAGAAATCCCGACAGGCCGGAGAAGAAACCGCCCGTAAGGAAAGCTATGGGAACCCAATGGTTCTGCACGTTGAATCCATAAGCCATGATGGAAAAGAAGATGACCAGGCCCAGAAATACCAGAGCCACAATCTTGTACTGTTGTTTTAGGTAAGACATCGCCCCCTTGCGCACGGCGGCGGCGATTTTGATCATTTGAGGGGTACCCTCACTCTCTTTCATCATCTGGTGATGAAAGTACCAGGCGAAACAGAGCGCCAGAACAGAAGCGGCCGGAACCAGCCAGAATAGAAGATGCTCCATGGTTAACTAAGTGTTTTAAAAAGATAAATTAAGTCGGTTAATTGATTGGTGAAAAATTGAATGTTTAAAGGTAGGCATTCGGAACGGATTGAGCAAACAACGTGTGTTTCTTTAATAGTTTATTGCTTTCTTTCTTTTTCGTTTGCATTGGAGGGGGGGAAAATGACAGCGGCGGAAAGGCGTGCGGATTTCCGCTTGCGGACGAGAACACACCGGATGCGTCTTCGTCCGTAGGCTTTGTCACACGCGCCTCTCCGCCGCAACGGGCGTACGCCGGGCATGGCTCAGGCTATGCTCACCGCCGTGCCGCAGGCCGTTACCATGAGCATGGAGCCGTTCACGGTCTCATAGTCCAGATCCACGCCTATCACGGCATTGGCTCCCAGACTGGCGGCCTGTTCCTGCATCTCGCGCAGGGCGGTGTCCTTGGCTTTGCGGAGCACCTCCTCGTAGGAACCGCTCCGGCCGCCCACAATGTCACGTATGCTGGCAAAAATGTCGCGGAACACATTGGCACCGATGATGGTCTCGCCCGACACGATGCCATAATAACGGGTAATGGTCTTACCCTCAATCTGGTTGGTAGTAGTCAGTAACATAGGTCTTATAGATTTTGTATGCTTTCAATTAAAGCTCCCGCACAAGCCGGAACTTTCTGTCATAAGACGCGGGAAACCGCGTTTTGTCACATATCGGCTGATGAAAAAATGCCGTGTTCAATAGGATTGGTGAAAATCGGTTGGTTATCAATATGTTATCGCTTGTCCTGACAGGGACGTGCTGTGAGTCCGTCCGCCGCTTGGTGCGGACGCATTCACAGCACGGTGCGGACGGACTCACAGCATGGTGTGAATGGGTACACACCGGCCTGCGGACAGGTCCGTACCAAACCGTTGGTAACCAGTCACTTCATGAACACGAAATAAACGGCAAGGATGAGCAGGCCGAAAGCTACGAAATGGTTCCAGTGCAGCGTCTCGCCCTTGAAGAATACGGTGGTGAACACCGTGAAGACTATGAGCGTGACCACCTCCTGTATCACCTTGAGCTGCATCAGCGAGAACGGTCCGCCATTGCCTGAAAAACCTATGCGGTTGGCCGGTATCTGGCAGGAATACTCGAACAGGGCGATACCCCATGAAAAGAGAATGACGGCTATAAGGGGCCAGTTGGTGGTGATTTTCATTTCTTGCAGCTTGAGGTGCCCGTACCAGGCAAAGGTCATGAAGATGTTGGACACGACAAGCAGTAGAACAGTAGTGAGTCCTTTCATATGTTATACCTTTCATATGTTATAAATAATGTAGTGCGCGTCAGCTCCGGAGCCAGTCCGGCCTGCACAGGCCACAGGATAAGCTCCCGGAATGCGGGGCGCAAAGATAACGATTATGTCCTTCGGACGGTGGGATTCCCGGCGGAAAAGTGCTGCTATACGCACACATAGCCTCCAATGGATACGTATATGGGAAAAAACAACTAACTTTGCAGCCCAAAAACAGCATACACCCGCCGTAGCAAGCGTGGCGCGCTTCCGCCGGACAAGGGGGGAAGCAGCTGGCTCCGTAAAAAAGGAAGGAAGTGCCATATATGCAGACTAAACGTATCCATATTATCTTACTGATGGCCGCCGTGCTATGTCTCTCCGCGCAGGCGGCACATGCCGCGTCGGGCGACTCGCTTTTCCTCAGTGTGGAGCAGCTCTTTGCCAGAGGCATGGAGCAAAACCTGCATCTGGCCGCAGACCGGCTGGCGGAAAGGACAGCCGCAGACCGCCGGCTTGCCGCACGGACCGGACGCCTGCCTGAAATCACCGTAGGGCTGAACGGAGGGTACGTGGGACAGCCCATACTGTTCCAGCGTGGACTGTCCGACCCCACACGTCCCGAAACGCCCGACTGGTCACAGAACTATGTGCTGAACCTGAACCAGCCGCTCTATCACGGCGGACGCATACGCTCGGCCATAAGGCAGGCCGACATAGCATATGACATTGCCGTACTGCAGACCGCCGCTGACCAGGGCGAAGTGAAGCTGGCTCTGCTGAGGCAATACCTTGACCTCTTCAGTCTGTACAAGCAACACCTGGTGCTGACACGCAACATCAACGAGTCCGAACGCAGGCTGAAAGATATAAGGAAGATGAAGGAAGAAGGGGTCATCACCAATAACGACGTGCTGCGGAGCGAAATGCAGCTGACCGACAACCGCCTTTCATTGCTGGAGACTGAGAACAGTATAAGGCTCACCTCGCAACAGCTGGACATACTGCTGGGACTGGACGAGGACCTGCTGCTGTGCCCCGACACCTCCCTGCTGGAGAAGACCTTCAGCCTTGACAGTCTGGATAGCTACGTGGACAGGGCATATGCCGCCGACCCTTCCATGAGGCTGCTGGCCAGGCAGACCGATCTGGCCCGCAACAATATCAGCATGGTGCGCGCCCGGCAAATGCCCCAACTGTCGCTCTATGCGGCCAACACACTGGCCCGTCCCGTGTCACGCACTCTGGCCGACATGTACAACAACGCCTGGAACGTAGGACTGACCCTGTCCTATCCATTGTCGGCACTCTACAGCAACAGGCACAGCATGAGTGAGGCGCGTCGGCAGGTACAGGTCAGGCTGAACGCTGAAGAGCAGCACAGGCAGCAGCTGCGCACGGACGTGCGCTCGGCATACCTCAGGCACCGTGAGGCCATCGCACGGGTAGAGGCGCTGAAGCTGTCGGTAAAGCAGGCCGAGGAGAACTACCGTATCATGCGCAACCGCTACCTGAACCAGCTGGCCATACTGACCGACCTGCTTGACGCCGACAACCTGAGACTGGATGCCGAACTGCAGCTCACCACCGCACGTACCCAGGTAGTCTATACCTACTGCCAGCTGTTGAAGGCCACAGGCAGACTCTGAATGATACATCCTCACGGCTTCTGTCCGCTCTGCAAGGGGGGAAAGGCTGTGGACAAATAAAAAGACAAGACCATGATATCATCACTCGAACTGAGATACCGCAGACTGAAACGCCGAAAACGCCGTAACATCATCATCAATACCGTATGCCTGCTCATTGCCTGCTCCGGACTGGCGTGGGCGGTGAGCTACTTCTGGCGCTACATCAACTACGAGATAACGAACGACGCTTCCGTAGACCAGTACATCGCGCCGGTAAACGTCCGCGTGGCCGGATACATACAGGAGGTGAGATTCAAGGAACATCAGTTCGTACACCGGGGAGACACGCTCGTGGTGCTGGACAACCGCGAATACCTCATCAGACAGAAAGAGGCACGGGCCGCACTGATGGACGCCAACGGCTCGCAGGACGTGTTGCACTCGAACATACATACCTCACAGAACCGCATTGCCGAGCAAGACGCCTCGCTGGACGAGGCCAAGGCACGCCTGTGGCAGGCCGAGCAGGACTACCACCGCTACGAACGTCTGCTGAAGGAGGAGTCGGTGCCACAACAGCAGTTCGACCAGTCTAAAGCCGATTACGAGGCCGCACAGGCACGATACGAGGCTTTGCTCAGACAGAAAGAGACCGCACACTCCCAACTCAACGAGACCAGCAAACGGCAGGTCAACATACAGGCCGCCATACTGAAGGCAGAAGCTGCGCTTGACCTGGCCAATCTGAACCTGTCATACACCGTAGTCACGGCACCTTATGACGGATATATGGGACGCCGCACACTGGAACCGGGACAGTACGTGTCGGCCGGACAGACACTGTCCTACCTCGTGAGGCAGTCCGACAAATGGATTACGGCCAACTACCGCGAGACACAGATTGCCAACATCTACATAGGACAGCCCGTGCGAATCAGGGTTGACGGCATACCGGGGAAGGTGTTCCACGGACACGTCACTGCCATAAGCGAGGCCACAGGCTCCAAATATTCGCTGGTGCCCACTGACAACTCGGCGGGCAACTTCGTCAAGGTGCAGCAGCGCATACCCGTAAGGATAGACCTGGACAACGTGAGCGCGGAAGACATGGCACGTCTCCGCGCAGGCATGATGGTGGAAACCGAAGCGCTGAGAAAAAGATGATGACCGCACGCCAACTTGACATTCCGGTACGCCGGTGGGTGCCCGACTGGCTGGCCGTAGCCGTGGTATTCTTCATCATACTGCCGGTCACCATGCTCAACGGTACCTATACCGGAAGCATGGTAGAGGTGAGCAGCACCCTGGGCGCCTACACCGAGGACATCACTATAGGCTACTACGCCGCCTCGGCTGGCATGGCCATAGCCTATCCCATAGTGCCCAAGGTGCTCAAGGCCATATCCAGCAAGTCGCTCCTGCTGGTCGACCTCACCCTGCAGTTCCTGTTCAGCTGGATATGCGCCCGTTCGGCCAGTACGGATTTCATGATATTCTTCAGCTTCATCATTGGGTTCCTCAAGGGGTTCCTCATGCTGTGGCTCATCAGTCGCATCAAGTTCATTTTCAGTCCGAAGGACGTGCGAAGCGAGTTCTACGCCTACTTCTATCCGCTGGTGTTCAGCGGCGGACAGCTCTCCATGGTGGTCACCGCCCTGTTGGCCTATCACTACGACTGGAAATACATGTATTACTTCATGATGATGATGCTCATCCTGGCCATACTGATGGTCATTGTCCTGTTGCGCCATGACCGTCCTTCGCATTCCGTGCCGCTGAGGGAACTGCATCCCAGAGAGATGCTCATCATATCTACAGGGCTGCTCATGCTCATCTACGTCATCACCTATGGACGCATACTTGACTGGATGGCCTCGCCCAAAATATGTGCCTATATCGTCATCGCCCCCTTGCTTATCGGACTGTTCCTGTGGGAGCAGATACACTCGCCGAGGCCCTACGTCAGCCTGAAGCCTCTGTTCCAGTGGAAGGCCATACTGGGCTACTTCTACATGGTGCTGGTGATGCTCTTCAGCACCAGCACCTCGCTGCTGAGCAACTACATGACGGGCATACTGCGTGTGGACAACACCCACACCTACACTCTCTACGTCTGGCTGTTGCCGGGCTATGTGCTGGGCGCCTTCATCTGCTTCTGGTGGTTCAGATGGCAGCGGTGGAGGTTCCGCTTCCTCATAGCCGGAGGCATGGCATGCTTCGCGGTGTTCTTCGGTATGCTCTACTTCACCATATCGCCGGACAGCACCTACGCGATGCTCTACCTTCCCCTGTTCTTCCGGGGGCTGGGCATGATGGTGCTACTCATAGCCTTCGGCCTGTTCGTGGTGGAGGATCTTCCGCCCAGGCTGCTTATATTCAACGCCTTTTTCCTCATTATTTTCCGTGCCGTACTGGCTCCGGTCATGGCTTCGGCCTTCTACAGCAACCTGCTCTACAGGCTGCAGCAGAAGTACATGGTGCAGCTGTCCGAGAACCTCACCATGCTTGACCCCTTGGCCGCCTCGCGCTACACCTCGTCACTGGACGGCGGACTGGCGCAGGGGCATGGCATAGACCAGGCCATGCAACTGGCCACCAACAGCCTGTACACCGTGTTACAGCAGCAGAGCACCCTGCTGGCGTTGAAGCACATACTGAGCTGGATGCTGGTCGTGACGGTGGTCATAGCCGTGGTGTCGCGTTTCATCCCCTTCCACAAGACCATACGGGTGCCGGTGGTAAGGATGGGCGAGGACATGGTGTGAGCGGCAGCATGACGCTCCTCCTGTCCGCACCGGTCATGGGATATGCCATAAGAAAAACGTCTCCGGCCCGCGATGTCTCATCGGGAAGCCGGGGACGGTCTTTTCCTTAATAAAAGTGGTTACGTAATTATGACTAAATCTTTTTGAATTCTGACGGTACAAAGATACGGCAAACGACGGGACGGGTCAATCACCTGAATTGAGTATAATTACGGTCCATGTTCACTAATAATAGGTAGAGGAACTACGCATATCCGTGCAGTCCGCCCAACAGGAAGTTCACTCCGAAATAGGTGATAAGCACGCAGAGGAATGCCCCGACGGCATAGCTATGGAAGAACACAGGACGGCGGAAGGCGGGCAACGAAGCAGGGTGGAGCATCAGCGCGTAGACTAGCATCGTGATAAGCGCCCATACCTCCTTGGGATCCCATCCCCAGTAACGCCCCCACGACACATTGGCCCATACGGCACCAATGAAAATACCTATGGCCAGAAGGAATACCGCCGGATAGAGCATCAGCCGGCTGATGACCTGCAAGCGTTCCACTTCCGTGCGGCAATCCCGGCGGGAAGCCGTCAGTAACAGAGCCGCCACGCCATTCAGCATAATGAAGGCCAGCAGGGCGTAGGCTATCATGATGACCGCTACGTGGACGCTGAGCAGTGGCGACGCCAATACGGGAAGCAGGTTGGTGACTTGCGGGTTGCTCTCACCCATCATGGACACCATCAGTGCCAAGCCGCACACCAAGTAGCCAAAGGGCACGGCCATGGGCAGACGGCGGTGCAGGCAGAGGGTGAGCGCGGAGGCGCAAACGGCCATGCCTTGCATAGTCTCGTGTCCGTTGCTCAGGGGCACATGTCCGCTGACAAAGCCCCGCAGTGCCATCAGTCCCGCCAAATAAAGCAAACCGACGCCCAGCAAGGACAAGAGGAAAACATGGACCCGCCTGCTGACAGCCTGGCCTTGCATCAGCCTCCGGCAATAATAGCCAAAGGAAAACAGACCCAGTATCACCGAAGCGGCGGCCAGAGGCAGGCTGTTGTTTAAACGGTTGTAAAGCCTTTCAGTCCTGATGCGGAAAGCCGGGGGAGCCAAGTCGCCCATTTCCCGCTCCTGATAGCGGCGCATCTTCAGCAGGAGGGCGTTCACGGCGGAGAAGTCCTTGCGCGCCACTTGCTCGGCCACGTAATTCATTGACCCGCGCACAAACACTCCTTGCTCGTGCGGCATGGCGGAAGGCAGACGGTCGGCCAACGAATACCAGGCCAACCGTTCGCTCCGTCCCAACGAGTCCGCCTGCATGCGGAAAGGAAAGATGCGCCACAGGCTGCCCGTGGCCACGCCGCTCACCAGGCTGAACTTTTCGTTGGCCTCCTCTACGGCACGTCTGTCTTTACTCTCCACGGCAGACAGTCGTCCGGCATCCAGCTTATAGCCATCGGTGCCCGCAAAGTCTGTCAGGCAAGCCATCTTTCCGTCAATGTCCAGCAGGTGTTGCACGGCTTTGCTCTTGATGCGGATGCACGGCTCTTCCTTCCACGAGTCGTAGTAGAAGAACCATCCCGTCAGCACCTGTTCGGGCGTCAAACCTTTGTAGACGGACTTGCCCGTCAGTTTTACGGTGAAGTCCTTGGCCAATGTCTGGAGGGGGCAGATGCGGTCGTTGTAGTATATATATAGGTGTCCGAAGCTTTCCGCCGTTTCACGCGGAAGCGTGCGGGGCACATCTGCCGCCTGTGTGTAACCATACGTCGTAAGCAGGACGCCCATGGCCAACGTCCTTTTCAACAAGGGGTGACGCAAGAGGCGGCGGAAAGCGCTTTGGCGGTCGGCGAGATAGAGCAGGAAGGAGACAAGCAGCAGGGCATATCCGCCATAGGTCAGCCCGATGCCCCATGGGTCATAGCTGACGGACAGCGTCGTGCCCCGCCCGTCGGTGTCATATCCCGACTGGTAGAAGCGGTAGTGGCGGTAGCGGAAAATGCGGTTCATGGACACTTGCCCCCGATGGGTTCCGTCCTCATCGGTCACGGTAAAGGTGCTTACAAAGTCCATGGGAGCCACCGTGCCCGGATAGTACTCCAAGGTGAACTTCTCCAGCCGCAGGCCGAAGGGCAGAGGATGTCTCCTGCCTCCGTCATCGGTAAAGGCCGATGTGGGAGCGGAAGCGCCTTGCCGCAGGTGTATGTTGCCTTGCAGGCCGGAGATATGCGTGACCGACGCGCCGGCCAGGATAAGGACGAACGCCCCGTGGATAAGCAGGACTGCAGGCCGGAGTTTGTGCCTCAGCAGATGCGCTACGCCCGTCGCCACGAGCGCCACCCATAAGGCTACGGTCCAGGGTGAGGTGTAGATGGCGGTCGTTCCCCGCATCTTCTCCACGCCCGTGGCCACGGCCATCAGCAGCATCAGCAGCATCAGCAGGATGAATGGCAGGTATTTCAGTGGTTTCATACGCAGTAGAATGTGATTATATGCCTTGTCAGCAGGCATCATATACTACCTTATCCCGGCTCGCCCACTGTACTGTACTTATATTAAAGCCTTGAATCTGACAGATAAAAGGCTTTAATATAGGCAGGAGACAGTAAGTGGGCCATGCCGGGATAGGGTATCATGGGTACTCAGGTGCTTGGTGATGCTTCCGTCAGATGGAGTCAAGGAACTTCACCACAGCATCGCGGTCTTCCTTGGACAGCTTGCGGAACTCCACAATCTGCTCGTAGGCGTCGCTTTCCGTACTGGTGCCGTGCCACATGATGGCCTCCATCGTGGTGCGGGCACGGCAGTCGTGCAGGCGGTCGGCATACTCGGCGCCGGTGCAACGCTGGTGCAGGCCGCGTCCCCAGAGTGGGGTGGTGCGGCACCATCCGGTGCGGATGTCGTTCTGCATGTGCAGCTTGTGTTGCACCATGTCTGTGTAGGGCCATATCTTCTGGTGCGGATAGCGGGGCAGTTGGTCTGCCTTTTCGCCGACGAAGAAGCGTGCCGGGTCGCGTATTTCGTCATCGCCCGTGGTCCACGAGGGCTTGTGGCAATAGGTGCAGTTCAGCTGCTCAAAGAGTTCCTTGCCACGGAGCACGGCTTCATCGTCCACATTGCGGGCGGCAGGAACGGCCAAACCACGGTGCCATACCATGAGGTCTATGTAGTCCTGGTCGGAAACTTCCACGTCCAGTTCCTTTGAGGTGAGATAGTTGTAGATGTTCTGCTGCTCGTTGTACGTACCGTCTGGGTTTTGAATATGCCAGTCGGCATGGTTGTGCTCCGGGTCTGCCTGTTCGATGTAGGCACGGAAGCCGGCCTGCACTTCGGGATCTTCGCTGGAATACTTGGCGTAGGTTCCGGCAGCATCCAGGTAGTGGAAGCGGCGGTCGCTGCGTGTGGCGTTCGTAATGTTCCAGAAGGCGTTGGCACCGGCGGCATCCTGCAGCGGGCCGCGGCTCAGGGCGTAGGTATAGCGATAGGGATACTTGGTGCCGTCGCCTCCTTGCGCCGTGTTGGCATACTGGCCTGTCCAGTCGCCGTTGGCAAAGATGTTGGGGTTCAGTCCGTTCTTCAGATAGCCTTCGCGTTCCTGCTTGGCATATTCGGCTTTCAGGTCTTCATCGCTGATGGCATCGAGCAGTCCCGTGCCATAGATGCCGATGGTGGACTCCAGACGGACATCGTAGTTGCCCAAGTCATAGCCTTTGTTGTAGACATATACGGCCGACTGGGGTATCTCCACTTCCGGATAGCGTAGCCGGTAAGTCTCGCCGTCGGGGAAACGGTTGCCCCATTCGTCTGTATATTCATGCCAGGTCAGCCGGATTTGCGACTCGTCCAGAGGCTCTTTGAAGGGAGCCACGGCGTGCGTCTGAGGCATGCCGGACAGCCAGGAGACGTAGGCGTCGGTTTCCGGATTGTAGACCACCAGCAGGTAGCCGTTGCCTATGTCGTTTGTGTTGAACGCTCCGGCAGGTTGGCTCTGCCCGTGTCCGTAGCTCGGATGGCAATGCTTGCAGGAAGTGCGGATATACACCGGTCCCAGTCCGTGACGCATGCCATCGAAGTTGGATGTATAAGGCTTCTCGAAGAATTGCTCGCCCCGGTTGAAGGCGGCGGTCATGGTGGCGTCGGCATCCACCACCGGTGTGGGGTCTTCGAACGCCGACGATGAGGAATTGGACGTGGTGCCCAACTCGCCTCCGGTGTAATACCATTCGGGAAGTTCCTGTGGCTGGGGATTGGGATTGTCCGGAACGGTTTCGTCATCGCTACAGGCCACAAGACCCATAGATAGACAAGCAAGCAAATAAAAATGTTTTTTCATATCAATAAAAAGGATTTGTTAAAGCTATGGTTTATTGTTATGTACTTTTCTTTAGCCTTGATGCAGAAGAAAAAGATTCCAAAAGAAAAATCAAACGCTGAACCTCGGAGGCTACTTCGGCATTGTTTTCTGCCTTTTGGGCTGAAAGGCATCCGGAGTAGCCCCGGAGGTGGAGCCGGTGTCTCTTCTCTTGGATATCTTTTCCTTTCGGACAAGCGAAAGAAAAAGTACATGATTAGTGATTAGCCTGCAGCAATGCCTTTACTTCGTCGAAGATGTCGTTCATCACGTTGCAGGCATCTATGGCGTCTTGGTTGATGTCGTTGAACTCAGGAGCGCCGCAAGTGTAGGCGAACGGTTCTCCCATCAGCTCTATCTTGTCGTAAGCATCCTGGATGGCGGCTTTTACGCGGTTGTCCAGGTCGGCATTAAGCGTAGCGATGTAGGAACTCAGGGTGTGGGTAGCCACTTGGATGGTCCCGTCTACGGAAGGCGAACCTTGGTATGCGTTGCGTATGCTGACGATGTTGCCCAGGAAGTCGCGGATGGAGTTCAGACTGTAGGGTGACTCAATGTAGTTGGGGTCATACTCCATACCTCCTGAAGGCAGGCCTTTTCCGGTGGGATTGCCAATCTTGATATTACCTACCTCATTGGCGATGTTCTGGATGCCTGCGGTGATGACATCGTACATCACATCCAAGTAATTGACGTATTCACTGCCGGCTTGGCCCGCATTCTTGATGCGCTCGCCGAAGTTGTCACCTTTGTCCAGTTCGGTATCGGTCAGAATCTGTTGTTTTTCTGTGGTGACATTCTCCGTCCCTGCCCAGCAAGCCTCCAGCAGGATGCACTGGTTGCGAAGGTCGGCGGCAAGGCCTACGAGATAGTTCAGTTCTTCGGGAGTGTAGTCCAGGTTGTGTGCTACGCTTTCCGAGTCGGCTGTGGCGTTTCCGTTGGCGTTGGTGTTCGTGAGCTCAAACAACATATACTCGATGGCGTGGAAGCCCTGCAAGGCATAGCCCAGATAATTGCCTACATAAACTCCTTCGTCATCCATCTGCGCCATTTGGGCGGGATTGCTCAGCAAGGCATCCATGCCCACTTTGTCCAATGGCCATGAGTCAATGTGCGGGTCTATGGAGTATTTGTCTGCGGGACCGAACAACCAAGCCTCGCTTTTCTCCCAATAATCACGGGCCAGTTTCCAAGCCTCGCCGGCAGCTTCCACATCGGCAGTGGTCAAAGTCCCGTCAGCTTTTTTGCTACGGATGTCAATGCACAACGAGTGGAGCTGCATGGCGGCATCGGCCATACCTGCGTATGTCGGGATGACCGTCTTGTCGGTGTAGTCTGCAACAATCTCTTTCAATGCTTGTTCTTGGGCGGTGAGTTCATTGGGAGTTACATTCGGTTCATCGTCATCGCTACAAGCCACAACGCTTGTGCCCAACATGGCTGCTACAACCATGTAGAGCGGAAATCTCAAATACTTTTTCATTGCGTTACTTTTGATTTGGTTACTATTATATTCTATTGTTTTATTTACAGGTTGAAGAAGCCGGCGTAAGCCACACCCAGTGAAACGGCCGGTTCGTTGTTGAACTTGCTCTTCATGATGCCCAGGGAATATTCACCCTTGATGACAATTTCCTTCATCGGGAAGTAGTTCAGGCCAAAGGCGATGCGCTGGCGGCCATATTGCTCGTAATCTGTAATGGCAGCCTCGGTTTCGAACATGGAGTCATAGTATTCGTATCGGCCAAAGAGGTAGAGTTTACGGCCTTTTTCCTGTTGCTTCTTTCCAAACCAGCCGAACAAGTCATAACCGACTTCTACGCCCGTGGCGATAGCCGCAGAAGCTACAGAAGTCTTCTTGGCGGGAGAGTCATTGGAGAAACTGCTGTTGTAGCGGGTAATCAGGGCGGCATCTGACAAGTGACCGTAGTCGAAATTACCACGTGCTATCCAGTTGTGGTCATTGTAGAGGAAGTCGAAGGCACCGATCAGTACCGTACCTTTCACGTTGTCATAATCCTTCAGCGTAGCTTTCTTTAGCGTATTGCTGAATGAGTTGCCGGCATAACCGCTGACTGACAAGCGCAATCCTTTTATCGAGAAATTGTCCACACGGAAAGCGCCCGCCATGGCATTGGCTATCTTGAATTCGTAAGGGCTTCCCGCGCCGCCTTTAATCCACTCTTTATCACCGAAGCGGTCAGAGTCAAGTCCCGGCAACAGCATGGCCTCATAGCGCCAGTCGCCAGCCTGTCCCCAGATGCTGAGTCCCGTCTCGTGCCATGTACAAGGCATGATGGTATTTTCGCCTTCCGGACGATATACGCCAAAGAACTCGGTGGGCAAGTGGTGGGCGTTGGTAGCGCCTACAGGCACGACCATGTGGCCTAACTTGACGTTGAATTGCGGGCAAAAAGACTTCTGAATCCAGAATTGTTCCAAGGCAACTTCACCACCGCGTTCAATTTCGCTTTCATATTCGCCGCCTTCATGTTCTTCTATTTCTATGGCACTTTCCGTACCGCCATGCTCAAACTCGATTTCGCTGCCCATTGTCCAGCCGTGGCCAAAGTCATACCCCAGCATGATGACCACATGCGGCAGGTCGAAGCGTCCGTGTGATTCGTCTTTGTAATTGTCCGGACTGGAGTAGCGCAGGTAATTGTCACTATAGAAATTACGGCTATACACCGCCTCGCCATAGCCGCCGATGGTGAAACGTTTCTTGCGGGGAGCCTGCTCCTGCACTTCCGCTATCTGCACGGCTTCCGCGCTCTCCAGTTTCTTCTTTTCATACTTTGGTGCTTCACTTGTTACTCCGCTTTCTGCCCAAACTGTTGGCATACAGAGTATAAGACCCAATATAACCATTAATGTCTTTCGTTTCATTCCTTTACAGTTTTTATCGTTCTGAATCTGCTGCAAAGGTAGAGGACGTTAAAAAGTGGGACAATACCTAAAAAATAGTATAAAGATGGCCGAATTGGCAATCAGTAGGTATGGGCAAAAGGTACTTCAAGGCTGATGTCTTTCACGCTTGATTTTTGTAGGCTAATATGAGCTGAGTCTTGCAGCAGGCTTTTCCCGTGGAGCCATATGCATATATGCGGCAAGCCCCGGCCAGCCATCGGAAACCAAGATTCAGACAGTTTCCGATGGCCGGCCGGGGCCGATAATGTTTTCTGTAGAGGCGCCTGTCCGGCGTGTCTTCCGCTTATCTGTTCTGTCGGATAAGATTCATAAATTCTTCTCGTGTCTTCGCTTGGTTGAAAGCGCCGGTAAAGTCGGAAGTGGTGGTCACGGAATTCTGCTTCTCTACGCCCCGCATCTGCATGCACATATGCTTGGCTTCCACCACCACCATCACTCCCAACGGGTGAAGTGTTTCCTGTATGCATTCCTTTATCTGGAGGGTCATGCGCTCCTGCACCTGCAGCCGGTGGGAGAATATGTCCACTACACGGGCTATCTTGCTGAGTCCTGTAATATATCCGTTGGGGATATAGGCTACATGGGCCTTTCCGTAAAAAGGCAGCATATGATGTTCGCAAAGTGAAAAGAAATCAATGTCTTTCACTATGACCATCTGACTGTATTCTTCCTTGAACTTGGCCGAAAGCAGGACTTCGTGCGGATCCATGCTATATCCTTTTGTCAGTGTCAGCATGGCTTTGGCCACACGTTCGGGAGTCTTCAGCAGCCCGTCGCGGGCCGGATCCTCACCCAATAGGGAAAGGATGCTGTGATAATGTCCCTTCAGCTCCTCAAGTACGGGTGAATGTATTTCTTCTTTCTCTAACATAATTTTTTTGGGAGGGGAAACAGGGACACCAGAGTGTCCTTCTCCATATTTTTACAAATAAAGGTTGATCTGTTCTCTTACAATAGACACTTCTTTGAACACGCCCGTGGCACGTAACTTTCGCATCATGGCATCCGCTTCCTCTATGCTGCGGAAATCGCCGGCCCTGCACAGCCATCTGGGAGGATTGAATGAGGTATACACAGCCAGGTCGGGGAAATGGTCCTTTATCTGTGAGGCCACGGCATACGCCTCGTTCTTGGCTTGCCGGGTATTGTTTCCTGCATATACCTGTACACGGTATCCGGCACTTTTTATCACCTTACGGCCTTCCGGATCAAGAGGGGGAGTCTCGGCTTTCACCAAAGCGGCTATCCGCGGGTCTTGATGGATGACGACCTTGCCTTGCCCTGGCACATCGCGCTTCAGGCTTTCCAGTATATTGTTTTGCGCTGCAGCCCCGGCAACAAGCAGGAAACTGGCCGACAGAGAGAGTAGGACTCGTTTCATAAGGATATCTCTTGGGAGGTTTGAAAGAATGAAAGGCGAACAGGCCTGTAATGATTTGTTTTAGGATTTTCCCGAAGCTATATGTGCGTTCAGAAGCTGTTTTGCATTGAAAAAGTTGGCGGAAGGCGTAAATGTCTTCCGCCAACCTGTCTTAGTCAACGGGTTTTCAGTTGAAAGCGTCTATGATGCCTTTAAAGTCTGCTGCTTTCAATGCGGCACCGCCTATCAGTCCACCATCTACATCGGGTTTTGCAAACAGTTCTTTTGCGTTGGAGGGTTTGCAGCTTCCGCCATACAGGATAGAGCAGTTTTCTGCAATCTCTTGGCCGTATTTGCGGGCTACTTCCGAACGGATGAAGGCATGTATTTCTTCTGCCTGTTCGGGAGTGGCGGTCTTGCCTGTGCCGATAGCCCAAACAGGTTCGTAAGCCAGGATCACCTTGGAGAAATCTTCGGCGGACAGAGAGAAGACAGAAGCTAGCTGTGCGGCCACCACTTCGTTCTGCCGGTTGGCCTCACGTTCTTCCAGCACCTCGCCTATGCAGAAAATAGGAGTCAAGTCATGCGCCAAAGCCAGTTTCACCTTTTCTGCCAGGATCTCTACAGTCTCATGATAGTAGGCACGGCGTTCAGAGTGTCCCAAAATGACGTATTTGGCACCCGTAGAAGCTACCATAGCCGCAGACACCTCACCGGTATATGCGCCCGACTCTTTATCTGCGCAGTTCTCGGCACCGACACCTATCTTGGCGGGGTCTACCAGTGGAGTGACCGAAGCCAGATGAATGAAAGGTGTGCAAATGACCACATCACAGTTGGGCTTCTCTGCAGCCAACATTTCGTTCAGTTCTTTAGCCAGAGCAATACCCTCCTGAAGGGTCTTGTTCATTTTCCAGTTTCCTGCAACAATGTTTTTTCTCATTTTTCTGTTATTTATAAAGGGTTAATATAAGAAATTCCGTTTTCTATCATGTTATGTCTGAGGCGTAGATGGGCTTTTTGTAAGCTTACCCTGTTTCTTCGGTCTGAACAGCAAATCCAAACAAAGGATGAACAACAGGGGGGCTGCAAACCATAGCATCACACGTGCCAGCGCGTGTGCCATAGTCTCTGTCTTGAGCTGTCCTACAGGGAGCTTGTCCAGAGAGTCGTGCAACACGTATTCGTCAGGCAAGTCATTATCGCTCCATTTCTTCAGGATGACGCCGTCTTTCAGCAGCAACAGTCCGGGATTGGAACGCACTATCGTCTTCAATGTCACATCTTCACCGCGGTAGAACTTGTATTCGGCACCGGTCATGTCGCACCACCGCTCCACCCCTTCCATAGAAGAAGAGGTCAGGGCATAGAAGCCATATCCGCGATCCACACTGTAATCATATATCTCATTGATAAGATCTATGTTACTGTCATCGGCCACATCCAGCTGATAAGCCACCAACAGGAAAGAATACCCAGGGTCGGACAATACGGCATCAGCTATATCTTCTCCCGTCTCCATATCTATCATGGAAAACTCCTGTATCGGCGGTTCATATCCTTTCTGTCTGATACGTGTATCTGCCTTCACAAATGTCCAGGTACTGTCCGGATAATTCTCCAGTGTGAACTCTTTTCTCTGCCCGTCTTTTTCCAGTACAAATACTGTCTCATATTCCGTAGGCTTCTCACCGGGAGGTACAGTCATGGCTTCCTTTATGTTGACCCCGACTTTAAAAGGGCGGAAGTCAAGCACCGGCAGATGGCGCAGGCTGTAAAAAGAGAGCGCGAATATGAATACAAGCGTGTACATGGACACCATCCACTCCACCTTTAGCGTGACAAAACGCACAATCAGCCGTTTCCATTTAAAAACCACGGCTGCCGCTACCAGCAATACCACGTTTTTCCAGAATGTCTGCCAGTTGGTCAGCACGACAGCGTCGCCAAAGCATCCGCAGTCGCTCACCGGATTGGCCACAGCCAGATAGAACGTAAGAGGAGTCATGCAGACCATCAGCAACAATGCCAGTCCGGTGGATATGCGCCGACGTACGCCAAACAGCAGGAAAGCACCTACGCAGAATTCTGTAGCGGCCAGCAGTACCGACATGAGCAAAGGCACATGAGCCGGTATCCATCCGGACATGCCGAAAGCTGCCACATAATCCTGAATCTTGTAGAATGTGCCGAGCGGGTCCACAGCCTTCACAAAGCCTGAAAACACAAACACTACCGCCAGTAGGAACCGGCAGAAGTTGGCACATGCCACCTTGGCCATATGTTTATTCTCTTCCTTCAAACTCTATCTTTATCAGTCCGAACACCGCGTAATTTATCATATCCATGTAGTTGGCGTTTACTCCCTCTGAAACCAAAGTCTGTCCGTCCAGGCTTTCTATCTGCTTGGTGCGGTATATCTTCATCAGTATCAGGTCGGTATATGAACTTACACGCATGTTGCGCCAAGCCTCGTCGTAGTCATGGTTCTTGGCCAGCATAAGTTCCAGCGAGATATTGGCATATTTGTCATACAAGGCCGTCGCTTCATCGTCTGTCAGGTCTGCCCTGTCGGCACAACCCAGTTCCAGTTGGATGAGGCCAATGATGCCATAGTTCACGATAGCAATGAACTCGCCTTTTATCCCCTCGTCCACATATGCCACTCCTTTGGTCTCTATACTACGTATGCGTTTGGCTTTGATGAACAGTTGGTCGGTGACAGATACGGGCCGGAGTATGCGCCAGGCCGCCCCATAATCGTGCAGTTTCTTGACAAACAGTTCGCGGCACATGGCTATGGCATGTTCAAATTGCTGTCTGGTATCTTCCATCATATTCCTAATAAATGCGGGGCAAATTTATGAATAAATCACCGAATAACGAGAAAGGGCACTCTAAATATTATTAAAGTACCCACGACTGTTCCATTTGGCTGTCTCCCTATATATAATTAAGGTGCCGGAAGCAAGACTGAAAAGCTCCGGCCTGGCGCGTGCCCATACACAGCCCGGTGCGAACCCATTGGCAGCCTGGTGTGAATCCGTTCACAGGAAGCTGCGGACCCACCCCCAGGAAGCTGTGAGTCCGTTCGCAGGAAACGGCTGATATACAACATGCTGGCTGACGTGGAGTGCTGCTCCTTATTCTGCCATACCGGCAGGAAGCCTTACGAGCATCGCAATACCTGTCCCGGCCTGAGCACAGTACGCCGCGTGATGCGGTTCAGCTCGCATAGTCTCTGTACCGTCGTGCCTTGGCGTGCGGCAATCCTTGACAAGGTATCGCCTTTCTTCACTTTATAATACAGTCCTTTGCTTCCGGATTTTGACGATGAGGTTCCGGCTTTCTGGAAGGTATAGGTATCGGCCACGATATCCTGTTTTTCAAAATCGAACATCTGTGCCGGATTGAGCGGAATGCCCAGGAAACGGGTTTCAAAATGCAAGTGCGAACCTGTAGAACGGCCCGTGTTTCCTCCCAAGGCTATAGGGTCACCTGCACGCACCAGCTGGTCGGGTTTCACCAGTTGTTTGGACAGGTGTCCGTATACGGTTTCCAGTCCGTTGTCATGGCGGATAACGATATATTTGCCATATCCGCGACGGCGTCCCTGGTCTTTCACTATACGCACCTTACCGTCGAATGCCGCCCGTATCGTATCGCCTATATACACTTTAATGTCCAGTCCGTAGTGCGAACGCCGACGGCGCGGCCTGTAGCCGAACACATCGGTAATGCGGTCGTGTGTGGTAGGCATGCAGAAGTCCGTAAGGTCGAAGACGTATTTGTCAGGGATAATGGCATCGGTGTATTTTACCGTTTCGTTGTTCCAGTTGGGGTAGATGTCAAATCCCGGATAGAGGGATTGTTCGGCACGTATTTGTTTCTGCAATTCCAGCGAGTCCACGCTTTTCAGTTTCTTGTCTATCGGAGCTTGGCGTGCTATCAGGTCCTGTGCGGAAGTATTGGCGCAGAACAGGAGGGCCGCAGCTGCCAAAACCATTTTCAGTTTGCTATATTTCATTTGTCCGGAGATGTTGCTTCACTTTTTCTGATACCCGCAGTCTGATGTGTTCTCTTGTCCTTTCCGGAATACCTTCACTGACTGCGACGAATACCATCGGGGATTTTTTTCAAAAATTCCCCCAAAGGTAAGTTTTTCCAACGAAAAAACCTTCACTTCTTTAAGCTTTTTTATGGTGTGTATGGCTGAAAGAAGAGAAAAACAGTTGTAGTGTGTTGTATGTCAGCGTGTTGTTTTATTATATGTTTAAAAACATATATGTTGTAATAAAGGTTTGTTTGCATTTTGTCTTGTGTTTTTTTGCATCCTTTTGGAATTTGTTTGGGCTTTGTGCCCTCTTATAGTGAAGGATGTTCCAGCATCCACATTCCCAGTCCTGCAAGTCCGCCGTCCAATACGAAGTCTTCCGTTTGCACTCGTTGGAGACTTCTGTTCACGAATTTCTGAATCATTTTGTCGTCAGGTAGCGGACAACTGGCTTTCCCGAAATACACCAGTTGTCTCCAGGCAGTCTTTATGCCTTGCTCCACAGACAAGGGGGCGGCCAGGCCAAAAGCTATATCCCGTTCTATGTCGTCTCCCAACCGGATATCCGGTGCACTTTGTGTCCGTATCTGACTGAACACATGCAGGTCAGCCTGACAGAAGGTAGGGTGGGCGAACACTTCCTGCAACAACGGGCGGAGCCGGACGCGGATTTTTTCCGCAGTCTCCTTGTCTGTTCTCTGTCCTATAGCGTTCAAGAAATGCAGTACGTCGTTGGCCAGTCCCAAGGTAAATCTGTGCTGTCCGTTTTCCAGTCCGTCAAGCAGGTAGGCGCAGAAGGCATTCAGGCTCTTCTCTATGCCGGTTCCGGCATTCAGCGCTCTTTCCGTCCAATAGACCGCCATGCTGAGATTGGAGACCACCTTTTCATAGCCCATCCGTCCGAGCAAATCCCGGTCTACCGGTGCCAGCACTTTGTCCGGGTTGCCTTGCACATAGCCATTCTTCAGCAGCCGGTCCACGCACCAGCCCACGCCGGACAGCCCGTTGTCAAAATCCAGCGGCAATGTGCGTGCGTTCTTCAGCAACCCGTCCAGTATTTCTCCCGCAAAGTCGCTGTAATATTCCTTTCCTGAATGGCGGGCATAAGCATACAGGAAAAGCATCACACCGGCCTTTCCCCTGGCCAATCCTGCCTCCTGCATGTGGTAAGCATAAAGGGACAGGGTATTGGCTATGCTCTGCAACAATCTATTTTCCATTTCTTTTTCCATGATATCCGGCTATTACTTTTCTGAAGAAGTCCGTCAGCTCCCTTACGTGGTTGTCAAATACAAAATCCTTTCTGTGTTCCATTACCCTATGGCTTGTCTCAGCCAGCAGACGCTTGTCCCTCAGCTGCCTTGCCAGTTCATGGATGTCCGTATAGCTTATTCCCATTCCGCGCCGTTCCACGTAGCTGTACTGCGCGAACACATGCCCCTCGTTTCGCCGTTGGATCATAGGCAGCCCTGCGGCCGCTAATGTATTGATGCGTGCGGGCAGGTTCAGGTCGGCCCATGTGGCCTTCAGCAGGGAACCGCCGTTGGAGCTGCCTATGCAATGCAGCCACCCGGCATCATACTGCGAAAATTCCCGTACCCATTCCGACGGGGCGCAGTGGCGGTGCACATGGATGTAAGCGGGAGCAATCCGCTGGAAGCTGTCCAGCACGTTGTCACCGGCTATGTAATTTTCGCTGTACACATGCAGATGGATGCCGTTTCCGGCCAACGCCTTGAACTCGGCAGGCTGCAGTCCGATGATACGTCCCGTCACCACCGTATGCACTTCACCGTCCATAGCCGACAGCTTGGGTGAGAATGAACCGGTGAAACATTCCGCTTTCGGCAGGTCGCCGTCCATGACCAGGACAGGCGCGTCTTTCACGTTGGGCGCGAACAGGTCGAACCATTCCTTTATTTCAGGGTTTATGTAGATTTTGCCGTCGGCATACGTGTAGAGGTCAATGAGCTTCTCCCACAACCCTGCCTTACGGGCCTCGTGCGGCCCTTCCTTGAAGTGCCACACCATCGGCACCTCCAGCTCTGCCGTCATCACTTCGTGGGCCAGGTCAATGGCCGATGTGCTCAGGAGGGCATAAATGATGTCCGGTCTTATTTCCTTCACCCGCTCCTTCCAGCCTTCATACGGTATGGTCTCCACGTGTCCGAAAGGCAGAGGCCCCACCGTGGAATAGCAGAAGCGCGGCTTGGCCCACAGACCGTAAAGCCTGTGTCCGGCCTCTTCCAGCGCATAGATGCGTTCCGGATTATAGGCCAGTTCGCCCACAAGGAGAATCTTCAGTCCATTCTTGTCTGCCGTCACCGGTTTCCGGTAAGGGGCATATAGGGCAGTTTCGTCTGTCGTCTTGTAAGGGGTGGAGCGGAAGCGGACGGGAGTCTGTACATTATAGTAAGCGCGGTATTTGTTCAGTCCGCCTCCGAACTTCTCGCCGCACAGCTTGTGCCGCTGGTACGGATGGTTGGTCCAGGCGCAGGTGGTCTTGCCCGTAGAGGCAAACACCCCTTTGTCCGCCAGTTTGCGCCAGAAGAGGAAGAACAGGTCTTCGGACACGCACTCGCTCCGTTCCGTCCATCGGTCTGCCGTGCGTCGGTGGGCCGTCTGTACCAGTTGTAGGCTGTATCCCGGAATGGCACCCTTGCATTTTCTGTACGACAATATACCCGGCTCAGGCGACTCGTCATAGGCTATGCCGCTATAGGCCAGCACCACGTCCGGCATCCTCAGGAAAGTATCTCTCATGGTTTCCAAGTGGTCGGCATCATAGAAATCGTCGGCAGGCAGATAGGCCACGTAGGCATATCGGGCGGCATCCAGCCCCCGGTTCAGGGCTTGTCCCATCCCTTGGTTGGCCTCATTCTTCAGGTAGACAATGCGCTTGTCGTTCCTGTAATCGGCAATGAACTCTTCCGTGCGGTCCGTACTCCCGTCATTGATGATGATCAGTTCAAAGCACGGATAGGTCTGCGCCATCAGGCTGGCTATGGCCCGACGGATATAGGCTGCCTGATTATAGACAGGCATCAGGACAGAAAACCATATGTCTGAATTTGTTTTATCCATCACTTCCACAACCACTCCAACGGATACGTCTCCTTCACCGCATCCCTATACCTATAGAATTCCTTCGCCCGCCGTTTCTTCTCTTCCTTGCTGTCTCCCTCCTCGTTTATCGGAGCAAAGCAGGCCAGGCTGCGGATCACGGCAGCGCGGTCAGACAATTCAGCTTCATGTTTCCGCATGTTCTCTGACATCTTTTCAAAATACTTTTTCAGCTCTTTGCTCTGCCCGCTCAGGCTGTCCATGTATTGACGTTGGGCTTCTATGCCTTGGGAAAGATAGAGGGTCAGTGCACGCAGGCCGTAGAGGTTGAGGCTGTCCTTGCCCATTTCTGGTTCTTTCCCATACAGGGATTTTATGTCCTCCATCTGTCGGGTAATCTGCAACACGCGGGCGTTGCTTATCTTGCCGTCATTTACTTTTTTGTCTATCACCCGCATCATTCCTCCATAGGTACGGGCTTCCGCTATCTCGTGCCGGTCCTCTTCGTTCAAGGCCACGCCGCCGGTGCCCGGCCTCATCACCAAGGCCAGCTTTTCCTCCATCAGCTTACGGTATTCTCCGTTTACAGGACGGTTGTCCGGAGTGTTCACATCCTGCAGGCGTATCCGTCCGTCTATGATGTCCAAAGTCCGGCGGAAAGCTTTCTCCGACCTGCGGTCTTCTGCCGCAGCGCATAGCAGCGCACAGGTCATGGCCGCACAGATGTCTTTGCGGCCATCGTAAACGGTTGTTCCTTGCAGACCGGCTACTATGGCGTCGGCCTGCATCCGTCCTCTGTTCGAATGGTATGTCCGTGCACATTTTCCGGCAGTGCCGACCGCCTCCGTTTTTCTGCCCAAAGCCATTTCCCAGCGAGCCAAAGCCGTAGCGGCTTCCACGTTTTCCGCCGCATAGGCCACGATGTCCTCCAGTCCGGCTATGGCCTTACTGGCTTCCTCCGCATCCGCGCCATGGCGGTACTTGCGTCCGGTGTCCAGGTATCCGTGCACCTCTTTCATGGCTTCCACTATATGGAAAGGCAGTCCGCTTCCGGCATCATACAGCAACATATCCATGCTGACCGCCGAATTTACAGGCCGTCCGCTTACAGTGGCCGGTGTCCACAGCGGCATGAGGCCGAACACCCGCCGCAGTTCCCGGTACAGCTCCGGAGACATGCTGCCTTGCTGTAGTCCGCAGGCCACCCCGTCCTGACGCACATAAAAGCGTAAAGGACCGGTCTGCGCCTTTCCCCATGCCTCTTCCGGATAGACAAAGTTTTTGCGTAAGAAACGTTCGATTCCCCGCGAACCGCCGGGGAAAGAGGCTTCTTCGTCCACCACCATAAAAACCATGTTGGTTGGCGGCACGCTGTCGCGTCTCAGATCGTTCTGGGAAAAAACCGGGACGGAAAAAAACACCAGCAGTAAGAAGGGAGCAAGATAAGATTTCATATGCTAATATTTCTTGAATATATAGACTTTCGCATCCACTTCATGGTGGACGTTGTAGGCAGGAACAGATCCTATAGACATCTCTCCTACAGGATTCAAATACTCATATGTATGCTTTAGCGGATTATAATCTACAATCATGGAATCTTCCCCATAAGTTTCTCCGGAATCATTATCTCTTCGGGTTATTTGACGCAAAAAGACAACCCGATGATTGACAAGTGCTATCCACATATCATCCGGTCCATATAATGGATCGTGATAAGGAAAATTAGCTTGCAAATAGGAAGAGAGTCTCCGACTATCTATTTCATAGCATTTCTTTTCCTCATTCCAGCAGTCTTCAAAATCTTTCTGAAGGCTTGCCAGATTTGCACTATGTTCCATAGCGCAAGAGATGAGCATAATAGCACCTAAAGTTCTTTCACCTTCTGAGACTGCTTCACCTACACCAATAGAAGAACCTAAAATATTGGTGTTCTCAGAAACATACCCCCAGTCTTCTACGCTTCCTCCGCGCCAACGTCCTTCTTTTTTTAATTGATAGAACTTGGCTTTTCTTACAGCAACAAAGCCGTTCGGTCCACAAGGATACACAGAACCACCCGCAATGATTGAATTACCGTACATGGAAGAAGATGTTTCTTCTGTCATATATCCATAACCATCCACATAACCGCCATGCCACTCATCACATTGGGCTAATAAATTGTAATAAGCAACATCTATAGGCTTATTCTGAGTAGCCACTGCCTCGTCAGGTTTTAAAAAAGAGAAAGTTTCTGCTGGGACATCTTTCTCGGTAAGGAAACTGGGCTCGTTTTCACTTGCACTTGGATTACACCATACAGTTGATTCTACTTCTCCCACTCCTGGCACATATATTTTCGAGGTATAGAAGAAACCATGCCCGCTCATATAGAGGTACCAATCATAAGGAACAGTTGCCCTATTCAAGGAGAAACTGCTTTCGTTTAATGTTTTCATAGTTGTTAATATTTAAATGTCATTTGCAAAAAATAACATTGGATACTCTGAAATCTTTTTTCTTTTCACTTTATTAACTGATTTAACATTGCTTTTGTTACTTATGGAAAGTTTATTTGATTTTTCCCTTTTGTCAGAATCAGTTGTTTAATAAGTGTAAGGTTTCGTGAATTTATTTTTGAGCGTTTTCCAGATTTCCCCCATTCTCGTTCATCATAATATCTTGCTTAGCCTTCTTAGTTTTTATGTTTACTTCCACAACCACTCCAGCGGATACGTTTCCATTACCGTATTCCTATACCTGTAAAACTCCTTCGCCCGCCTCTTCTTTTCCTCCTTGCTGTCACCCTCCTCGTTTATCGGGGCAAAACAGGCCAGGCTGCGGATTACGGCAGCGCGGTCGGACAGTTCGGCTTCATGTTCCTGCATGTTTTCCGACATCTTGGCAAAATACTTCTTCAATTCCTTGCTCTGCTCGCTCAGGCTGTCCATGTATTGACGTTGGGCTTCTATGCCTTGGGACAGGTAAAGGGTCAGTGCACGCAGGCCGTAGAGGTTGAGGCTGTCCTTGCCCATGTCATATATCTTCTGCACGCGGTCCAGTTCATTCAGTTGTCCGGTAATCTGCAGCACGCGGGCGTTGCTTATCTTGCCTTCCTTTATCTTGCGGTCTATCACGTCCATGACATCGCCGTAAGTATGGGCTTCCACGATGTCGTGCTGGTCTGATTTGTTCAGCTGCACGCCGCCGGTACTCGGATTCATCACCAGTGCCAGCTTTTCCTTCATCAGGTTCCGGTATTCTCCGTTCGCAGGATGCTTGCGCGAGGTCTTCACATCCTGTTGCTTTATACGCCCGTCTATCACGTTCAAGGCATAGGCATAGGCTCCCGTTCGCAGGCTGTCCCGACCGGCGGCATCGCATACCAGCGCATAGGTCAGGGCGGCATGGATGTCCAGACGGCCGTCATAGTCATAGTTCACCACTCCTTCGCCTTTATTGATGGCGCGGTCGGCCGCTTCCATTGCGGTGCGTATGAACTCGTCATTGCCCGTATATTCGTCTGCAGAGAACGGCTCGTTTTTTATGTCCAGCTTCACCTTATAGCGCCTTGCACAGCTGTCGGCCACAGACACAGCCTCGTCCCACAGCCCTTGCGCTCCCAAGAGACGGGATAAAGGGGAGGCTACCATTACATTTTCCGGCGTGGTCTCCACGATGAACCGGCTTGCCGCAGTCATCCGCATGGCTGCCTCGGTATCCAGTCCATTGCCGTACTCTTTATTCTCTTCCAGGCGGTTTTTCTTCATCAGGTCAAGCACGTGGAATGGGAGATTCGTATTTTTGTAGTCATACAATGGCATGTCTATGGAATAAATCACATTGACCGGTCGCCCGCCCATAGTGGCCGGATACCAAAGAGGCATGATGCGGAACACACGTTTCAGCTCTTCGTACAAGGCCGGATGCATATTGCCTTGCACCAGCCCGCAAGCCACGCCGTCGGCACGTACAACGAATTGCATGACTCCTGCTTTCTCTCCGCTTTTCCAGGCTTCCGCCGGATAGACAAAATGCTTGCGGAAGAAGGTATTCAATCCATTCATGCCGCCGGGGAAATAAGGAAGCTCTTCCGCCGTGGTGAAAATGCTGTAGGCGGGAGGCACGCTGTCGCGATTCAATTCGTCCTGGGAGAATAAATGGACTGAATAGAACAGAAACAGAATACAGAAGTATATTGAACGAGCCATACTATTTCTTTTTAAATACGCTTGTAATCACATCTGAACTATTCATGACTCTTTTCGCGATTGAAAATATTTCTAATCCACTTCGTGTAAATGGGTTCTACACCATCCTATCCGATCGTTACCTTTGTTAAAATACCATTCTCCATTCTCATCTAAATAATGTAAGAGTTCTTCGCCCGTCATGTTTCCACTTGTTTGGAAACTGTTTTCGTCCAACTGTTTCATAATGATTGAATTTAGAATTTTGTTTGTTACAAAGATATGAATATGGAATAGGAAAATCAAGAAAAAAAACGGAATTAGCACTTTTTGCATACTGTACATCTTATGAAACACTTACTTCCACAGCCACTCCAGCGGATACGTCTCTTTCACCGCATCCCTATACCTGTAAAACTCCTTTGCCCGCCTCTTCTTTTCCTCCTTGCTGTCGCCCTCCTCGTTTATCGGAGCAAAGCAGGTCAGACTGCGCGATTGGAAAGTTCGGCTTCATGCTTCCGCATGCTCTCTGGCTTCTTGCTGAAGTATTCCTTCAGTTTCTTGTTTGGCCGTGTTTCAGTCGGAAGATTTCAGGTGCTTCAAGCATTGCTGTCGGTAAAAAAGAAAAAATAAGTAACAGACTCTAAATATCGGTAACTATTCGGACGAACAAATTTGAATCATAGACAGGTGAGTGTCATAGATCTATTGGAAAAAGGCTAAAATCACTCAATCCTAATATCTTTCTATGACTGTTTCTCTTCGAATAATACTGATTATCAATTGTTTGTTATTCAAGCATTCGTAGCATAGTTGCTATGTATCAGGTATCTGCTATTTTTATGTTAAAGTTTTAGATTTTCGTATCATAACAAGTTGTATATTTCATTTCCTTATTTTATTTTTGCAGAGATAATATTTTTTCAACAACCTATATTTTTTAAATTTATGAAGAAACTTAAGTCCTTACATTTAAAGGAAGTGAGAGAATTAACAAGAAACGAAATGCAGCAAGTGTTTGGTGGTTACGAAAGCGTCGGATACGGAGCTCACATGTAAATGCTTCGGAGGCTATGATGGAGCTGAAAGCCGTTTTTCTCTTCATATAAACGATATTTCTCTAACAATCCATAACATAATACAAATGAAACATCTGTCTTATTCCACACTCTGATGTTGAAACTTTGTGCAAAAATATAACGATTAAATAATATACAATGAAACATTCGTTTACCTTACCACTTTTATTCTTATCAATCAGTTTAATCAGTATCCGGATTCATGCGGATAATGTTCGCATTTCCTTTACAGCGACAGCTCCCACACAGGTACAGGTTGCCAAACCTATTGATGGAATAAGTACCCACATATTGCAAGACAGCCTGCAAATACTGCCAGATAAAGAAACTGTTTATGAATATGATGCAGACGATATTGTCATTCTCCGTATCAAATTTACCAACAATGCCTTTATGCATGAACTATATGCAGTTCCCGGTATAGATTTTAAGGTTCACATTGACCGTGGAAAGATGTCCGCAAAAAGCGATATTCCCGAATTGGATTACCTGAATCGGACAGCAAAGCCAGAAGTTGTAAAATACTGGTTAGAACTGAGAAAAAGATTTGATCAAATCGCTACAAAAGAGAAGCAATTACCTCAGATATTCTCTAAGGATTTTCCCCACATAAGCCTTCCTCCGTTCACTTATTCCAAAGGAGCATATTCAACCCGTTTGCAGGAAATCATAAAGAAAGATGTTCAGTACGAGGAATGCGTCAATATTATCCAACAATTTTATAATATAATTCTAAATCCAAACAATACGTTGTCTGCAGACGAAAAAACGTTTGTCAACGCAGCTATTGACTCCATCTGTGACTCATGCCCCATCGAAAAGAACTATTACAATTATTATACATCGTATATGTACCCATCAATGTATTACCGCCAACTTTGGAGCCGTTTGACCGAAACAGAGAAAAAGGACTTGATGGAAGGATACGGTAAAGACACGTTTGGAGATGACGCTTCCTTCCTGTTGGCTCCGCCTGCAAATCGGTTGGAGGGATTAAGATCCGCTTTCATTAATGAGCTTTCTTATAAAAGCGGGAAAATGGACACAAAAAAAATGTATGCCTATCTGCAAGACAAATATGCCGGTTCTGAGAGCTATGCCTTTTGCAAGAGACTGTATGAGAAGTACCTACAAAGCCAAAAGCCGTCTGTCCGCATCCGTGCAGAAGTCAACGCCCTAAAAGAAATCCCGACATTGAAAGAACTGGAAGGAAAATTTGTTCTTATAGACTTATGGGCGACATGGTGCATCCCATGCAAGGCGGAAATGCAGTATGCGGAAGTGCTGCATGATTATGTTGGGCAACTGGACAACACGACTATGCTTTATCTTTCGATTGACAATCGGAAAGGAGATTGGGAAGAAGAAATCAAAAAAATACCGGGCATCCATCTTCTGGCAAACAAAAGAATGGTGGAAGATCTGAAAGAAAAGGTTTATTCAGGAGGTGCTATGCCGATTCCGCGTTACATCCTGTTGTCTCCAAATGGAGAAGTGTTGAATAAGGAGCTAGAACGTCCCAGTATGGATATAGAGAAAATGAAAAGGCAGATAGCGGAAGGAGTGAATCGGGGACATTGATAGGAACTAAGAAAGGGACCGTGTCAAAATAACAATTTTGGCGCAGTTCCCTTAGGCGTGTTAGAATTGATAAAATGCAAGGCATTGAGGGTGAGGGAGACAGGAGTTTACTTTTGTAAATGACTTAGCCCGAATCCCGACAATAACGCAGCAGTTTGCAATTATGGCACGCCGCCTTTGTTTTTATCAGAACAGTCAGAGCCTGACCAACAGTTCTTCCAGCTCCTTCTGCTTGGCAAAATCATATAGCGTGCTTTTACGCAACGCACAGAAACTACTCCATGCATCTCTCAGTGCATTGTAATAACGTTGCATGGCATCGTATTGTCCCTGCTGCGCAGTGGTCAGTTCATAGACAGAAACCTTGCCCGAACGGAACTTCTGTGCCAGCATCACATACTGTTCCTGTGCCAACTGATAACTTTTTGAAGCCACAAACCACAAATTCATGTTGTGGTTATAGTCTGCCACGATGTCCTTGATGTCATTGTCAAACGCGGCTTCCGCCTGCTCTATCTCTATCAGGGTATTCTGATAATTGTTCTCTGCAATCCGGATTTTATTCCGGTTCATACCCCATTGGAAAATCGGTATTTGCACGCCAATCATTACCCCCTGCGTATAATCCGGATGGCGGTAAGCATCTCTCAGCCGGTCAGCATACTGATTCAACCCATAGCTGAGACTGATATTGCCGTTGAAACGATTGTTCAGTTTTTCGGTAAACAATGTTTGTTCAGCCTCCAGCCTCTTCTCCTCCTGCTCCAATGCAAACGGGCTGTTCCGGCGGGCATAGCCGACGGCTGTCATTTCGTCTATCAACAGAGGCAGATTGAAAGAAGGGGTGACTATTTGCGGATTATTGGCTTCTTCCCAGTCGTCTTTGTCAAGGAACGTACACAGTTCTCTCAGCGCCTTTCTATATTCTTTAGTAGAGTTTTCCAGTGCATACAGGTTATTCAGTTGTTGGAGTTCCATCTGATGGAAATCATATTCTGTCAGCCTTCCACTTTCCATCAGCATTTTGCTTGTTACTACCAGCGAGTCCGAAATGGCCAGATTCTTTTCCGACAGTTCCACAGCCAGTTTGCCGGCAAACAGGTTCATGAACAGGGCTACGGCCTGCGACTGAATTTCTGCCATCTCCGAACAATATTGACGTACAGAATTATTAAACCGCGCATACTCTATCCGCTTCCGTTTTTTGTAATTGTAAGTACCTCCGACAAAGGGTTGTGAATAGCTGATATAGATAGGATTCGTACCAAAACGATTGCGGTGGTTCGAAAATTCTCTCAGATAGTTCAACCGTGAACTGACGCTTAGTTCTCCTCCAATCCATCCTACCTTCTGACGGATGGCTATTTCTGCGTTACTGCTATTTGAATAGTCTTCCACATACGTATAGTCGCCGTTTTCATAGTTCTGCATCAGCTTCTGTGAATGGTTAAAGCTGACCGGGTTCAATGAAAAGGCGATAGAAGGCAGGAATTCTTTCCGGTAGTTGGCAAATTGGAGAATCGTGTTTTCGTAAGTCAGTTCCACCTGCTGTGCGGCAGGAGATGCAGGGGCCCATTTGTCCAACACTTCTTCTAAGGAGATGCGGGGAGGTTGGGGAAAAAGGGAAAGAGGGAGAAACAAAAGGGGAAGTATTAATTCAAAAAATCGTTTTTTATATTGCATATTATAAATTTACAGCCATGTAAGCATAAAAATGAAATGATAATTTATCTGTTAAATGAAGAATGATGAATTAAGAATGAAAAATGGCCATGCGGCGTGATGGCGCGCACTGACAGCACAGCCTAAATTCTTCATTCATCATTTTTCATTAAAACGCTCTTGCGCGTGTTAAATTCCCATTTTCCGAACAAGTTAATCCCAATCAGCTACATAGGAACAGCCCTAATGAAGCCAGCCGCCCATTAATATTTTCCAGTTCGAAAGGGTAATTGTCCAATACTTGTTCTATGTACAGCTCTATGGATTCCTCTGGAATGGGAAAGCGGTATCCATAGATAAATGACCACCACAACAGATCATTCCACAGTTCCATATTCCAAGGAATGGTTTGGATAATATTTTCAATCTGTTTTTCCAATTGCTGGTACTGAGCCTTAATACGGTCAGGCAGTCGGGCATATATTTGTAAGAACAGGTATAAATCGCAAGTATCAAAATGTCTTACTTCAATGGCTTTGGCAGAAAGTGAAAGTAAGACGTTGAAGAAAGATTCTGTCTTGTCGGGTTCGCCGATTTGTCCATTATAAAACTCAATATAGGTGAACAACATTGAATCCAATAAAGCTAATTGCGGTTTCCACTGGACTTCCGCCATTTTTTCTTCAAACAAAGATATGCCTGTCTTGTAGCAGAGTATCGTCCATTTCTTCTCTCTTTCTGTGACGTTATGACCAGCCAAACGGGCATGTAAATAAATACCCGAAGAGAAGACAGGATCAGGCATGGCAAGTTCGTTTCCAAACGCTTTAGCAACATTCTCCAATAGAGTCGCGTCTATTTCGGATAAGACCTCTTCAATATCCCCTTCCAATAACTTTTCGTCTATAAGATATTTTATTCCTAAGCCTATGCCGCAAAAACCATTTTTCAAGTCAGGTTTCATTTCTTTATTTATCAGAGCATAAACGTCCTCTATAAGTCCGTCAGCAATTTCTTCATACAAATTCTGCTTTGACATATGGGCATACCGATAAAGGAACAATGCTATTCCCATCTCTCCATTAAACAGCCCCAGCATAGAGGTATTTTGCAAATTGGCAATTATTGTATTGGCTATCTTTCTAATTAGTGTATCCATTGTTTTCCTGTTCTTTTATAATTATTGCTTTTCTGAATACCTCAACCAGTTCAGGGACATAGTAGTCAAAGCTGAACTTTTTGCGATGTAACTTCATAGATTCCCTTAAGGCTGCCATCTGTTCCTTATCCTTTAACCGCACACATAAATCTGCATAATCATCAAACAACACCCCTATATTCAGTTCTTGAATACAATCCTGAGTCGCCACAATATGCCCGGACATTTTGCGCGTAATCAAGGGGAGTCCGGCCGCAGCATAGGTGCTGATACGCGCGGGGAGATTCAGGTCATCCCAAGATGCTTTCAGTAAATTGCCATTATTGTAACTGTCTGTACAATGCAGCCAACCTGCATCATATTGAGAAAATTCTTTGGTCCAGTCAGGTGCGGCGCAATGCGGATGTGTATGAAAATGATTCGGTGCTATCCGCTTATAGTGCATAAGTTGAGCTTGTCGGGAAATGTGATAATTTTCCGTATAAAGATGTATATGCACATTGTTTTCGGCAAGAGTTTGAAGGTCGTTGTCTGCAATGCCTATCATTCTTCCTGCAACAACTGTATGAATGGCACCATCCCCATCAGATAGTCTGGACGAGAAGCCGTCTTTAAAATAGTCCGCTTTGGGTAAATCGCCATCCATGATAAAAGACAATCCTCCGGAGGAAATGAAAAGTTCAAACCACTGCCGGACAGCTTCATTCAAAAATATTCTAACTGTGGCATAGGTGTACAAGTATATCAGCTTTTCCCAGTCTCCCATGCGTAAGGAAACAGAAGGGCCTTCTTTAAAATGCCATGCAAAGGGTATTTTCGGAAAAGCTTTTAGAACTTCATACGCTAATGGTACTGCGCCAAAATTCAGCAAGCCATAAATAATGTCCGGCTGAATTTGCTCTATTTCATCTTTCCAATGTTCTATATTGATATCCTTCACATGTCCGAAAGGTAATGGGCCTACAGTAGAAAAGCAGAAACTGGGTTTTTGCATCCACAAGCCGTAAAGCTTGTGTCCTGCTTGTTCCAAAGCATAAATCCGTTCCGGATTATATGCCAATTCTCCAACCAACACAATTTTCAAAGCATTCCGATTCGTTGGTGTTTCTTGTCGAAATGTCTTATAAAGTCTTTCTTCATCTATAAACTTTTCTTTAGAGACCTTCATCTTAATAGGAGTCTGTACCTGATATGCACATCGGTATTGATTCAGTCCCCCACCATATTTTTCACCTATTATCTTATGTCGTTGGCGTGGATGTGAAGTCCAATAACAACTTATTTCACCGGTCATTCCGAACACTCCATACGCTGTCAACTTTCTCCAATACATAATGAACAGGTCTTCAGATACCCATTCTTTCCTCTCCACCCACCTTTCACCAATATTCTTATGTGCGGTCTGAACAAGTTGGAGGCAATATCCAATCCTGCCTTTTGTACTTTCTGTAATTTGGCTATGATACAGGGTATCATTTGTATCAAACTTCATTCCGCTAAATACTAATGCAAGTTCCTGAGATGTTTGGAATTTCCGATAAATGGATTCCAAATGATTCTCATAATAAAAATCATCAGACGGAAGATAAGCTATGTATTCGTGTTTTGCCAGTTTCAAGCCTTGATTGATAGCGCACCCCAAACCTTGGTTACTGTTATTCTTTATATAAGAGATGCGCTTATCCGTCAAAAGATCCTTCAGATAAAATTCTGTATCATCCGTGCAACCATCGTTTACAATAATTAACTCCCAATCAGGAAAAGTCTGCCGCTGTAAACTTAGTACAGCTCTTCGTATGAACGTTGCCTGATTGAATGTGGGCATAATTACAGAAAACCCTTTTTCCATCATATTACATTTTTTAGTTTTTAGATATGTTCTGTTAATACTTTCTTTATCGGCATTATGAAACGTTCCAATAAAGATAAATCTTTGGTTACAATCTGCGCTTCCCCCTCCATTTCAGGGATAAAAGGCAGTTCTTTCCTATAAGAAGTCAACAGTCCCTGAGGCAAGGAAATTTCAATCAGATAATTCTTTCCTTTTTCTTCTTCTGTAGCGACTAAAGAAATATTTTTCACTATACCTGTAACTATGCCGAATTCATTATCCGGAAAATTACTGAATTTGATATTCACCTGTTGTCCGACTTCTACTTTACCGGAACGTTCTGCTGGCAATAAAGCCCTGCCAATATAAGAACCGCTACGAACGGGCACAATATGGAAGGCTTTATCCCCTGCAATAATATTTTGGTTCTCCACCCAATAGTTTGTGAAGGTGATTTTCCCATCAACCGGAGATTTTAAAAGATACATCATTTCCCAATCTGCAATACCTGTTTGCAACTGCATGGTCAAAGACCTCAATTGCATCTCAAGAGAGTTCTTCCTGTCCTCATATTGGTATTCAATGTCAAATAGCGTTTCATGCATTTGCCTCAGTTGCATATCTTGTCCTGCTAAAGAAAGTTCCATATTCTCCTTAGACAATTGCCCCTGCAAATACTGCCCGTATGTGCTTTCAAATTCAATATCCGAAATGGCCTTTTTCTGCTTCAGTTCATAATCCCGTTGGTATTGTCGCTCACTTATTTCCAATTGTTCCTCTATGATTTCTTTTTGTTTGGACATTTTCCGATAGTAAGCTTCATTTTGCCTGATTCTTTGCCGCATCATTCTTATCTTCTGAGGATAATAGTCCGTTTTAATGAAGTGTAGATATTCTGATAAAGCTATGTAATAGGATGAATATAAAGATTGTAGGGGACCGACATTTATACTTTTACGCGGGAGTACCAAGGAGTCTTTTTCCCATAGATTTTCTGCAAGAAAATGTTTGATGTACAGTATATCTTCCATTTTCGCGGTGTTTTCTATAAGAGCTAGATATGTACCGGAAGAAATTGTGTCGTTGTCTTTTACAAATATCCGTTGGATTTTCCCTGAAGATTTCGCTACTACAGTGGCAGTAGGCTGCAGACTGGTCAAAGAGACTGTAGCACTGATGGTATCCGGATATTTGAACAAGGCACTTCCAATAAGTAAAAGTAACATAATGAAAGCCACTAGTGTAATACCCCACCGAAGAATCCACGATGGTACACTACCCAATACATCCTGAAACTCTTCGCTTCTTAATTCAATTTTATCTGCTTCATTTTGCTTTTCCATAATCTACAGTCCTAATTCTAACTGATTTTTGACCAACGTATAGTATGCCCCTTTCTTTGCCGTCAGTTCCTTGTGGGTTCCGGATTCGACTATTCTTCCCGATTCCATCACTACTATATTATCGGCATTCTGCACTGTACTTAAACGGTGGGCGACAATCACGACTGTTTTTCCTTTATAGAAGGTATTCAGATTGTCCAATATCATTTTTTCATTATTGGCATCCAACGCATTGGTAGCTTCGTCAAAAAAGAGGAATAGAGGATTTTTATATACAGCTCTCGCTATAAGCAAACGTTGCTTCTGCCCTTGACTGACCCCGTTCCCCTCCATTCCTATCCGACTATTGTATTTCAAAGGCAAAGACTCTATAAAATCTTTTATATTAGCTGTTTTTACGGCAAACAACAATCTTTCCTTGTCCACAGTCTCTTCGCTGATGGCAATATTATTGGCTATGGTATCCGAGAACAGAAAACCGTCTTGCATGACAGCTCCTGTATTTTGACGCCACAAATGGGGATTAATATCTCTCAATGAGTAATTACCTACCTTCACATCCCCTTTTACCGGATTGTAAAAGCCAAGCAACAGCTTGATTACCGTAGTCTTACCGCTTCCGCTTGCACCAACAATGGCTGTCACCTTGTTTTCCGGTATGGTCAGGTTCAAATCCTTCAGTACATAATCTCTTTCCGCCCCATCATAGCTGAAGCACACATTTTCCAAACGGATGGTCTTGTCTTCCGGCAAGGTGTTTATTTTGCTGTCTATGGCCGTAACTTCTTCTTCCTTATTGTTGATTTCATTCAGACGTTCCAAACTGATTTTAGCATCCTGCAAAGACTGACTGAAACCTATTACTTGATGGATTGGGCCGGACAGTTGCCCGATAATATAACTGATGGACATCATCATGCCCAACGTTATATCTCCTTCTATAACAGCTTTTGCAGAAAGGAATGAGATAAACAGGGAAGTAGTCTGGCTGAAAAAGATGGACCCCACCTGCTGTACCTGTGCCAAAGCTGTACCTTTAATACTGATTTTAAACAACCGGACTTGAATGGATTCCCATTTCCAACGTTGCCGTTTCTCACAATTGTTCAGCTTGATTTCCTGCATACCGGTGATAAGTTGTACCATATTGCTTTGATTGACTGCCGACTGCGCAAACCGGGCATTATCCAATTTGCGCCGATAACGCATAAAAGACAATATCCATACCATATACAATGTATTGCCTGCAAGGAATACCAACAAAATACTCAAGTTATAATACGCCATGATAAAGGCAAAAATGAAGAAATTGAAAAAGGAGAAAACGGTAGACAATGTTGTACCCGTCATAAAAGACTGGATACGGCTATGGTCTCCTATCCGTTGAAGGATATCTCCAATATTCTTGGCATCAAAAAAGCGTATGGGAAGCTTCATCAGTTTTGCCAGAAAATCGGATATTAGCGTAATGCTTATCCGAGTATTCATGTGTAAACTAATCCAGCTCTGTATAAAGCTGACTCCTGTTTGCGTAATCGAAAGCACCAGCTGGGCTATCAATATCAGTGTAATGAAATTCAGGTTGTTGTTTTCTATTCCCTGGTCTACTACAGCCTGTGTCAGAAATGGAAGAATCAAAGCAAACAAGCTTCCCAGTAACATCCCAACAGCCAACTGGACAATTTGAAATTTATAAGGGAACAGATATTTCAAATAAAAAGATAAGTTTCTCTTCTGACGCTCCTCGTCATCTATCCGTTCGTAAAAATCGGGTGTCGGTGTCAGCAGCAAGGCAACTCCCATTTCCTCACCCGATGTCTTGGTGCTCAGCCAGCACTTTTTCACACCCGCTTCATCCATCGGATATTTCCCGCTCGCGGGATCGGAAATATAAAAAACGCACGATTTCTTTTTATTCAAAAAGTGTCCACTTTTCCGGATAGCATACAACACGACAAAATGATTCTGATTCCAATGTAGGATACAAGGAAGAGGAACATCCTCTTTCAGCTGTTTCAAACTGATACGCACGCCTTGTGTCCTGAAGCCTATGCTTTCGGCGGCTTCGCTAATACCCAACATGGACACCCCCTGACGGGTAATGAAACTCCTTTCACGCAATGTTTGTAGCGAATAGTTCCGTCCATAGTACTTTGCAATCATCCGCAAACTGCTGGGGCCACAATCCATGGAGTCAAGTTGTTGGTAATGGGGAAAGTGCTTTATCATTGGTAAAAGAATCTATACTTTAAGTAACTGTCAAAAGGGCTTATACAAATATCCGCAATCGGCCATTCAGCTATAAGTTACGAGCTACGAGTAGAGTTATTGAGTATGCTGTGCGCAGCCATGCAGTTCGTAGCTCGTAATTTGTAGTGTGGGCAAAGCCCGCTTAATTTATTATTTCATATCACCAATGAGTATATGTAGCCTATTGCCATCTTGGCGATAAGAGACAGCCCTGTTCTCATACGCTTTTGGAAGTGAACTATGGTTATGCAGATCGCGTACTTGGTTCAGGCAGGTTGTCTTATTCTGTTTGTCATAACGGCCCAAACAGAACTGCTTGTCTTTATCATAAAAGCAGAAATACACATAATAGTCCGTTTCAAAGACTCTATTGACAGGCTGAGGCTTTTCACCTGCAACAAACTCCATGCAAGAGACCAATTCAGTACTGTCAACCCTATAAACCGTTGTCCCATCGTACGGAGCATGGCAATAGTAGTCCGAATTGTATTCATAAAAGTCTCCAGGAAAATAGGGTTGGTCCGTTCCGATAGTAAGATTGCATTCCACTTCTTTTTCATAAAGTATTTCCCCTTCCTCATTGAAAATGATAAAAGAAGCCGTTTTGTCTTTCGAACTGCTATTCACATAGCTGACATAATGCGTGGCATCAATGGCCTGGCAACTGCTAAGCCTCTCTTGGAATTCTTTTGGCTTCTGTATCCTCTTTGCTATCTCTCCGGATTTTACGTCTACTCCCATCCAATAAGTACGAAAATCAATGATAAACAAATTCTTATTTGCGTCGAATGCACTGTTTAATCCCCCTTGAAGCGGTGCTGCGGATTTGTCATCAAAATTATAGGAGAGTTCATTTCTTTCAAGCCCCTTAATCTCCACTTCTTTCAGATTTTTCTTTTTGATATCAAATATCCATATACGCTTCCATAAGTCATCAATGACAAGCTTGTTTTTGTCCTTAGTTAGCCACACGCGGTAGTATTTTGATTTTACATTGTCAGGGATATCCACTGTAATTTTTTGGATATTATTCAGCATGGATTCGCTGGATATATCTGCCGGAGTAGCTTTGGAAATATCAATCTTAACGGACTGTGCATGGCATAAGGAACAAGCCATACACAATAAAAAGAATAACTTTTTCATATTATATCATTTATTAAGTTCTGAAAATAAAAAGAAGACTGTTTCTATGCATAACGATAATAAGTAGGGGGATCCGTTCCATCGTCTGCTGCAGTTATTGTTGTAAACCAACCGGCAGCGTCCCAAAAACTGTGCCATGAATATGCTACATCAGCACTAGGTGTTGAAAAAGTATAGGTTAGGAACCCGTCTCCATATGGCTTGGTTCTTGCTTCTTGTCCATATTGGCCTGTATATATAGAAGAACCTATTCCGGATACTCTTACATTACATTTCAGGCTGTCATAAGGAAGTACATCTTTTAAAGTGACTTTTAGCACATGTTGTCCATATGCTTGTAAGCATAAAAGGCAGCTGATGACTATTGCTGATATCTTTTTCATAATTGGTTTAATCTTTTGGACTTGGTACGTTTAACGCCTCCTTAAAATCGTTCAGTCGTGAAGGCAGCGGAAGCCGGTTGTTGAGGATGTTCCCCTTCTCGTCAATCAACAGATAGCGCGGGACACTGATATATGATCCTCCGTATATTGTCTTTTTCAAATAGTCTTCCAAGGCGTGTGACGTCCTTAGATGATACCCCGCCAGTTTATGGAAACGTATCTGTTCTCTCCAGAGCGAATCATTCTTATCCTCGTCAACCGAGATGTAAACCGGCGTGAGTCCTTTTTCTTTCAGGACTTGGTGTGTTTGCTCGTTGTATTTGAACTGGGCCAGACACGGACTGCACCAAGTGGCCCACAGGTCTATGAACAAGCGTTTCCCTTTCAATTCCTCTGCCTGAACCAGGTCCTTGAAGTTCCCTATCTTGTTTCCGTCAATAAAGCTGGCTTCCACTTTTTGGCTTAATCTCTCCTTCCTGTCCTTCCATAACTGGGTGATAATGGCTGTGTAACGCTTGTCAGGAAAATCAGAGTTCAACCATTGGATGAACTTTTCAGGATCCGCATAAAGAGCGATATTATCCTGGAGACGGTATATGGCGTCTGTAGTGAAAAAATCAAACTGTTCATTTGCGGGAGCGAGTGCCATAAAGCTGTAATATCCCCATATGGAATCATACTCATTTTTAATGCACGCCTTAGTGGCATCATCAAGGAAATTGTATTTCATTTCATAATACATACTTCTATAACCCGAGTAATAGTGTTTGGTAAGATCCGCTTCTTTCAATAAAGGAAGGTCATCGCGTAACTTTTCCCATCTTTGCCACAGCTTTTCTTTTTCCTGTTGTGTAGGTTTATATTCGTTCAGTCTTCCACGAATGGCATTCCGGTATGAAAGGTCCAAGAGGGAAAGGTCGCCCAATCTGAGTTCGTCGGATAAAATCCGGTAAAACCGTTCGTTTATTTTCCCGTTTTCCAGCAGGGAGCGGGTTTCTTTCTTGTACGGACGGTTTTCTTCCCATTTCTGAATGTTGGCATCCAACAGGGAAAAATCTATGCTGTCTTTGATAGCATCGGCAAACAGCTCAAGCAATGAATCTTCATGATTCCCCAATCCCATACGTGCATAGTTATAGAGATACTCTTTCCCTGCCGCATTGTCTCCTCCAATTATACATTTGTTTTCATTGGGATGAAGCTCTATCTTCGTCTTGTCGCCTTCAAACAACAGGAAACCGCATGGAGTTCTTTGAGTTATATAAGAAAACCGCAAATAACCCCAATCGTCAATGCCAATGTGGCAGTCTGTCGGAGTATTGGGCTGCAGATGGACTTTTCGCGTAATGTAGTAAGAATTGTTAATACCGTCAATAGGCTCTCTCAGCTCGATGTCCATTTCGATGTCCGACAGAAATGTTACGACTGTTTCCTGCTTCCGTGACTGATGGCAGGCGGAAAGAATCCAAACTGCTAGTATCCATATAGATATATACTTAATATTCATAACCGTTTTATGTAAATGTATTAAAAATAAAAGAGCCATCATAATACACCAGTTAAAGTACGCAATGGCTCTTTTTACAAAGAAGCGGTCAAGTTACAACTAAAAAATCTGAGCCATTCCTTGACTACTCTTCCCCTTAGAGGCAACGGCTGTAAGCTTCAGCACAATTGCAGCACCAGAATCCATTATCCCCCGCATGTGCCTCAGCTTCTTCGCTTGTAGTGAAACATTGCGAGCTAATGCTGGAATAATCGGTCCAGTCCTTGTTTGCCACACAAATGAGAGGGCCACTATAACCTCCAATAACTTTGCTCATCTCGCGAGCATTCATTTCTTGAAAATCTCTGATTTTCAATGTGCTTATTTTCTTCATATAACAAAAAATAAGGATTAAAATAGTTCAATATCATAGTTTGTTTGTCATCGTCTATGATTTTACGATGTGTATTTCTCTCAATAAAGAATAAATCGTTCAGGATTTTGGACTTGGCACGTTTACGCCTCCTTAAAATCGTTCAGTCGTGAAGGCAGCGGAAGCCGGTCGTTGAGGATGTTTCCCTTCTCGTCAATCAACAGATAGTGATATATGGTCCTCCGTATATTATCTTTTTTCAAATAGTCTTCCAGGGCGTGTGATGTCCTTAGATGATGCCCCCAATTTCCAGTTGGAAAATGCCTGCTTTAATGGTCTTATCACAACTCGCCAGATATCTTATGTCTTTTTATTGTCTGTCCCTTCAATATGGCCGGACATGCCCTCTCTTAGTAAAATCCTTATCTCCTCCACCTCACTCTCGCCCAGGTACTGCCACTTGGCCAGCACACGGCCATTCCGGTCAAGCAATACATAGAAAGGCACAGCATCGCAGCTGTACAGGTAGCTCAGATCATCTTCCGGCTTGTCCGAGTCCAGCGGTTCCTTGCCTAACACATGCGGCCAGGCAGCCAGTCCGTGCTTGACTATGGCGTTACGCCAATTCGCCGCATTGTAGTCCACGGATATGCCGATGACGGACAGTCCTTTCCCTCCGTACTGACGCACCAGTTCTTTAACGTGTGGCATGGACTTCAGACAGGGTCCACACCAGCTGGCCCAGAAGTCCAGCAACACATATTGCCCCCTATAACCGGACAGACGAATACTGTCGCCGGCATATGCCTTACGGATGAAATCGGGAGGAACAGCACCCAGTTTGGTCATTTTTTTCAGTGATTGGTCTTTTATCTCCTTCAGAGCTATTTGCCCCATCATACTGTGCCGACTGGACAAAGGCAACTTATCGTAAGCGGCACGGACATGATCCACATCTATATATTCATTCTTTGCCAGTTTATACAACCGGTCAGGATTAATCTTATAAGCAGGATGACGCATGACAAAATCCAACTCTATGCTGTCACATATTGCGCCAATGGAATCTCTCGCATCCCGTACGGCAGATATGCTGTCCCATAAAACATCCCAACGGGAATCGCCTTCTTCAAGTGCGTTGTACTCATCTATCAGCCCGACCAACTCCATGTTACAATTCTGTATGGCTTCCCTATACTTTAGCGTTTCTTTACTCAGGGCCTTGTTTTCATCTTCTATCTCTGCCCCGTCCAAACGGTAACGCAACGGATGTTCCATATCAATGCTTATGGACATCTGAGCTGGTTCTATATAGAAATAAAAACATACTTTATTGGAAAACTCCATGAAGGCTCCGACCGCTTCGGGAATATCCCCACGGAACTGGAATTTCCCGCCACTCACTTTGGCAGAAGCCGAATGTTCCACAAGGCGGTTGTTCTCGTACATATTATATGTAAAAATTACGTCTAAAGAATCTGCTTCCGCATTATGCACGGTGCCAATCAAGGTAAAGGGAGCGGCATCTATTTTACCGGACGGAAATAGAAAACAGAATATATAGATAAGGATATTCCAAATGCACTTCTTTTTCATTGATAAGTAAATTTTTTATATCTCATCAGATTTCATGCAGAATAAAGGGAACAAGAGTTAGGCAATCAGTAGCCTAAAACCTTATTCAAGACAATATCTATCCTAAAACTTAGGGCCTGCTGAAATTTTCCTTTTTAAGTTTTTATTCAGCCTGTTTAAGATGCTTTCCCTTTCCCATTCGCCACATAGCCCAGTTTCTCCTGATAACAGGAAAATATCCTCGGAAAAACATCTTAAAACGGCCTTGAGCAAAAAATTAAGTAGGTCCTTATCTGAAGAGAATCCCCTGTTGCTTTATGGCAACAGGGAAAAACTGTAAAATTACTTGTTTTTTACAAGCTCTAAAAACATCTTTTTTTCCCATAAACAGGAATTGAGGGGCAATGTTCAAATGTCGTACAGATTTCATTACCAGGACAACCTTTCGAATTTAGGCACCCTTTCTTATCACAAATGCTATATCCGGAAGTAACAAGACCTCCCAAAATTTCACCCATCTCAGAAGCTTTCAATTCCCGGAACTCCCGCAATTTTAATGTACTCACTTTTTTCATTCTAAATTTAGAAATTTTAATTGACCGCAGCAATTTGCAAAATTCGGTTACCGGCTGCAGTATACGGCAACTGATTATATTTTTGTATCTACAAAATACAACAACTTATCCACTTCCTGGAAATATATATTCGGTAATTCATACCCGTTAAAAAGAACGGTGGGCGTGGCTGTCAGCCCAGATTGTTTTTTCCAGTTCATATGTTTTTGATATTCTTCACTGACAATCTGTTTAGAAATAAATCCGTATTTCTTAAAAAACTCATCTTTTTTGTATTTCCCCTCTTGAAACCATTCGTCATATATTCGGTTACGTTCTTCCATTGGATAATGTTTGTTTAGGAAAAGAAAGAACTCGCAACTGGAATTCAAGTTGTCACTAAATGAAGACAGGATATATTGTATGCAAAACTGATTGTCCGAATCCTTCAGTAGTTGCTTTATTTTCTTATGCATTTTGGCGCAAGGCTCACAGTGTGGATTGGAAAAGACCGTGATTACATTCTGAGAATGAGGATTACCGAAAAGGATAGTAGATACTCCTGCAGCATCGTAATAAGTACGTTCTTTTAGCAGTGCAAGAAAGACCTTTTCGTTCGCTTTCAAACTATTGAATTGTTGGGTGACTTCTGTTATATTCCGTTTGGCTATAAAAAAAGGCACAGAGATATTCAATACCAAAAACGGAATTCCATATAGAAGTCCCACACTTAGTATATTCAGTAATGTAAAATCAGGCTTTTGTATAAAACCGGAAAGCAAGTTGCAAATGAAGATGAGCCAAAACAAGACTTGCACTATCAGACATAACGGACACCAAGTTTTCGCTCTGACTTTTTGATACCATACACTCCAGAAGCTATAAGGGATAGCAAGTATGTTTAACAACGCAAAAAAAGGAATATGTTGTGGAGCAAAAGTGAGTAGAAGGACATTGGATATGAAGTAACTTAATCCCAGCTCACTCCACCCTATTAACCCCATAAACTTGGCTGCCGGAGAGCTTAATACGTTATTGCAATCGCTGTGTGAGAATAGGGAGCAGATTTTGTCTGCTACTCCGCTATGGGTATAGACTTGTTTCTGTTCCAACAGAACACCAATATACACCCCTGCCAAATTTAACAGCAATACAAGGATAAATCCAAAATGCGAAGAGAAGGGGTTTTGCAACAATGCGATAACCAATAAAACGACACATGCCGCAACCAATAAATAGTATTGCACAGAATTATACAAATCTTTTTTTCTGTGTAGCTTATAATCTGGTTCAATGGCGTTTTTGCCTACATCGGTCACCAATGCAATCCCCGACCATGTCTTGAGAAAGTCCTGAAAAGGGGCATGTACCCTTTTATTGTTCCAATGATAGATTACGTTTTGCGAATCCACTTTTTCAACAACAACAAAATCGCCACCGGCATGAGCGATAAAAGGGGTGGATAGTAGGAGCAAATCTTCTTTATGAGGAACCTTTATGCCCATATTGACAAGATTATAATGTTCAAGCATCCTTGATAATCCGAGCAAGCTGTATTTATAAGGATGCTCGTTAAAGAACTTCCGTGTATATGCTGTAGTATAAGGTACACCGGATAGAGAAAGTATGGTTTCTAATGTATTCCTTTTACCTAAAGAAATCATAATAGTATCTTTTTGGGGCAAAGGTAAAGTGTCCCATAAACAAACGCAAATAAAAAAATATGTTCTATAGCATAAAATCGCATTGTAAAAACTTTCACCTGTTTTTTATAAAATTATTTTCCTTCTCTAAAAAACTTTGATTACCTTTGAGCGATAAATAACCACACCAATAGTATGAATGAGATAATTCACCAATACATTGACAAGAATAACAGCTCGGGTTATATAGGACTGTTTTCAACTTTGTCTGAAACATGGAAAAGCAATCATCCTACCTGGAGCTACAAACAATGGGGAAAGTCAGATGTACGTTGTTTACTTGAATGCTTTTATCCGGATTTATCCGCTGACATAGACGATGCGTTGTTGCCGCACGTAGTCCGTTACCTTATATTATATAAGGAAGGAGGTGTTTATGCAGACTGGGACTTCGAGTGTATAGAACCTTTTGACGGTCTGTTGGGACAAGGAGGATGCTCTTTGTTCACACTTCCCGATTCCTGTTACGGCGAGCAATGTCTTTCAGATGCCATCATTCTTTCGGAAGCCGGACATCCATTCCTGGAATTTGTCATTACTCATCTGAAAGACAATCTGCCATTGTTGGAAAAGGAAGAGCATTCCTTTATCAATAAGATGTATCGCGACTATGAACGGCGGAACGAAATCACTATCCTGCCTTTCTCCTTGGGCATACCTTGTACACGTGACGAAATCCGCTTATACGAACGCCGGTTGCTGACCGATGATGACATCCAACAGAAAATACAGGAGGCTTATTCCATTTGCTATTATAAAAAGGAAAGAACTCCTGTCCGGCACGCTTTACCGTCCGATAGTACAGATATACTATACGTAAGCACTTCTGCCGGTTGTGTGGGAGGCGCTTTCAATGCGGGATACAGAATCCATCAAGGATTACGCGACATCGGACTCAATTCCAAACTGTTGGTGCTCCATTCAGGGTTGACCGAACAACAGAACAAGGATAATGGAATATACATAGCGCACAGAGATGCCGGAGACAGGTGTGGCTATGATTGCGATATGGAGCCGTTGCGTGAATATCCCCGATATTCCATTTCCTCCCACGGGTTCTCTCCCGCAGTAGTCGGTGTTGACATCGTAAAGAACATAGACTCATTTGGCCCCCGCCTCGTAATACTGCACGGAATCAATGGCGGTTTTGCGACCATTGAAGATCTGGGGAAGATACGGCAGAAAGTAGTATGGCGTCTGCCTGATTGTTGGGCAGTGACCGGCGGATGCTACTATTTTGCCGATTGTAAAAGATACCTTACAGGATGCGGGAGATGTCCTAAGTTGGGTTCTGACGATCCGAATGACTTGTCACATCAGGTCTGGAAAAGGAAATCGGAAGCATGGAAGAAGATGGACATGACCATTGTTGTCCCTACACTTTGGATGAAAAAAGTAGTGGAGAACAGCACTCTGCTGAAAGACAAAAGCCTTTATGTGATTCCCAACGGATTGGATCTGAACCGACACTACCCGATAAATAAGCGGATTGCCCGGGAGGCTTTGCAGATTCCGCAAGATAAGAAAGTCATACTGTTCGGAGCGATAAATGCGTTCGACCCACGGAAAGGGTTCTCATACCTGATAGAAGCTCTTCGAAGGTTGTCATCCAAGCATAAGGACGAATACTACCTTGCCGTATTTGGAATGGGGAAGCAACAGTTGGAACTGGATGTTCCGGTAAAATTTTTAGGCTATCTCCATGATCCTTACTTGCTGCAACTGGCATATTCTTCAGCTGATGTCATGGCTGTTCCTTCTGTAGAAGAAGCTTTTGGACAGACTGTTACCGAGGCAATGGCTTGTGCGGTTCCGGTTGTCTCTTTTGAGGAAACCGGTCCGGCAGACATAATCGAGCATATGAAAACCGGATATCTGGCCCGTTATCTTGACGGACAGGATTTGGCAAAAGGTATAGAATGGATATTGGACAGCAAGGAGAGGATAGAAGACCTGTCCCGCAATGCCAGAAAACGCATAGAGCAGTCATATGACATCAACCTGATAGCCCGGGAATATGAAAAACTGTATCATCATCTGTTACAAGACCTATAATGCAAATGCCTGTGGAACATTATGACTATCTGATTGTAGGTGCGGGCCTGTTCGGAGCGGTCGTGGCCGACCGGCTGACAGCCGCAGGAAAGTCCTGCCTTGTCATTGACCGGCGCAACCATGTGGGCGGCAATGTGTACACGGAGCGGATACACGGCATTACCGTACACAAATATGGCGCACACATCTTCCATACCAACCATAAGGAGGTGTGGGACTATATGAATCTGTTTGCGGAGTTCAACCGGTACACCAACTCTCCGGTGGCAAACTACAAGGGAGAGCTGTATAACCTGCCGTTCAATATGAATACATTCTACCGGATGTGGGGCACGCGGACACCGGAGGAGGCCTGGCGGGAAATAGAACGCCAGCGGAGGGAGTGCGGCATCAGCCATCCGAGGAATCTGGAAGAGCAGGCCATCTTGCTGGTTGGCAGGGACATTTATGAGAAACTGATCAAAGGATATACGGAGAAACAGTGGGGAAAGAAGGCGGTGGAGCTGCCTGCGTTCATCATCCGGCGGCTGCCTGTGCGTTTCACTTTTGACAACAACTATTTTGACGACCGCTATCAGGGCATACCCGTAGGAGGATATACACCTGTTGTGAAGCGTATGCTGGAGAGGTGTGACACGGTGCTGGGTGCAGACTATCTGGCCGACAAGGCCGGATGGGACAGGAAGGCCGGAAGGGTGGTGTACACGGGAGAGATAGACCGCTATTACGGCTATTGCTACGGTGCGCTGGAATACCGGAGCCTGCGGTTCGACACAGAGGTGCTGGAGGGATGTGCCAACTGGCAGGGGAATGCGGTGGTGAACTACACGGATGCGGAAACTCCCTACACGCGGATAATAGAGCACAAGCATTTTGAATATGGCAGACAGCCGGATACGGTGATTACCAGAGAATATCCGGCTTCTTTCCAACCGGGCAGGGAACCGTATTATCCGGTGAACGATGACAAGAACGCTCTTTTATATGACAGATACAGGCAGCTGGCTGCAAAAGAGAAGCGGGTGTTCTTTGGCGGACGGCTGGCCGAATACAGGTATTACAATATGGATCAGGTGGTGAAGCGGGCTTTGGATTTTGCTTCCTCGCAGATATGACGTGGATTCACGGAAAGGAATGGTTCACGCCTGTGCAGATTGTCAGCAAAAGCCTGCTCCGACTTGCAAACAGACGGATTTCCGGGCAAAACGCTTACCTGTCACTTTTTCAGAATGAAGAAAAGATGTGTTTAGGTCTGCTTAAAACGTTTATTTATATTAAAAATGCTCCCGTTTTAGGAGTTAAATGTGTAGAAATGCTAAAAGTTGCATGCTTTCTGTCTCTCCCTGACTACCGGAGAATCTGTCATCGGCAGACGGACAGGCTGTTACCGGCTACCGGCGGACCTGTCGGCAGCGGCCGGCAGACCTGTTGGCAGGTTCCGCCTTTTACCCCGTAGGACATCAGAACGGCCTGTTTTGTCATGTGGAGATGGCAACGGGCTGTTTTCACCCTTATTTTCTCTCTTCGGCTTTTCTGCTATCGTGCTGTGAATGTGATGTATCAATAAATCTTGTCGCGTCCGTTTGTGCGGGCCGGACTTCGGACGGAACGGAGGGGCTTCTCGGTGTTAAAGGAATGCAAAGTGTCATTTTGACAAGACGCATCTAAGAGCCTGTTTTAATTATAAAGTATCAGGGCCTGTTTAAATTTTGCTCAGTACTGTTTTGAGATGTTTTTCCGAGGATATTTCCCCGTTGGCATGAGGAGCGTAGCGGGCTACGTGACGAAGGGAAACGGGGAAATATCCTCGGAAAAAGGCTCAAAACAGACTGAATAAAAATCTTAAAAAGGAAAATTTAAACAGGCTCTCAGCTTATCGCCCCCCAATCCTCCTTCTCCTTGCGCAGTTTCTTCAGCCGTTCCCACAGGAGGCGATTCTCGGGAAGGGAACCGGTAGGGTCGGCTGCGACAATGCGTTGGGCTATCTGGCGCACGTGCTGCAGCAGCTGGCTGTCGCGCACCAGGTCGGCTATCTTCAGGTCGAAAGGCATTCCGCTCTGCTGGGTGCCTTCCAGATCGCCCGGGCCGCGCAGCTTGAGGTCGGCCTCGGCTATCTCGAAACCGTCGTTGGTACGCACCATAATCTCAATGCGCTTGCGCGTGTCCTCGCCCAGCTTGTAGCCGGTGACCAGTATGCAGAACGACTGGTCGGCTCCGCGTCCCACACGTCCGCGCAGCTGGTGGAGCTGGGAGAGGCCGAAGCGTTCGGCATTTTCTATGACCATGACTGAAGCGTTCGGCACGTTCACTCCCACTTCGATGACCGTGGTGGCCACCATGATTTGCGCCTGCCCGGAGGCGAACAGCTGCATCTGCGCGTCCTTCTCGGCCGGCTTCATCTTGCCGTGTACCTTGCACACCGTGCAGTCGGGAAAAGCCTGGCAGATGTTGAGGTAGCCTTCCTCCAGATTCTTGAGGTCAATCTTCTCACTTTCCTTTATCAGCGGATAGACAAAATATACTTGTCGCCCCTCGGCAATCTGCTTGCCGATGGAACGGTACATGGACACGCGGTGGCTGTCGAACTGATGTATGGTGACGATGGGCTTGCGTCCGGGAGGAAGCTCGTCGATGACGGACACGTCAAGGTCGCCGTACAGGGTCATGGCCAGCGTGCGCGGGATGGGGGTGGCCGTCATGACCAGCACGTGGGGCGGGCGTTCGCTCTTGCCCCATAGGCGGGCACGCTGGGCCACGCCGAAGCGGTGCTGCTCATCGATGATGACCAGCCCGAGCGAGGAGAATGTCACCGGATCCTCTATCACGGCATGGGTTCCTATGAGGATGTGCACCTCGCCTGTGCGCAGCCCCTGAAGTATGGCCTCGCGCCGCTTTCCTTTGATGGAACCGGTAAGCAGCTCCACGCGCAGGCCCATGCCCTGGAGCATATGGCTCACCGTGTCGTAGTGCTGGTTGGCCAGGATTTCAGTAGGGGCCATCATGCAGGCCTGGAAGCCGTTGTCCAAAGCCATGAGCATGGTCATGAGCGCCACCAGCGTCTTGCCGCTGCCCACATCGCCCTGAAGCAGGCGGTTCATCTGGCGTCCGGAGCCGAGGTCTTTCCTGATTTCCTTCAGTACCCGCTTCTGCGCGCCGGTAAGCTGGAAAGGCAGGTGGTGGGAGTAGAACCCGTTGAAGATGTCGCCCACACGGGAAAAGACGTAGCCGCGATACTTGTGCTGGCGGTCGGTGGCGTAGCGCAAGATGTTGAGCTGCACATAGAACAGCTCTTCGAACTTCAGCCGGTACTGTGCCCTGCGCAAAGTCTCGGCATTGGCCGGGAAATGGATGTAGGTAAGCGCTTCCGTGAGGGACATGAGCCGGTTCTCTTCCAAAATGTCCGGCGTGAGCGTCTCGGGCACAGGCTCCTTGAGCAGCTTCACCAGGGAGGCCATGAGCTTCTCCATGGCGGCCGAATTCAGCTGCATGCGCTTCATCCTGTCTGTGGTGTTGTAATAAGGGCGGAGTCCCATGGACGAAAGCCGGAGGTCCTGTATGGCATCAATGTCGGGATGCGCGATGTTGAACCGGCGGTTGAAGAGCGCAGGCTTCCCGAACACCATGTACTCCTGCTGGAGCTTGTACTTCTCCAGCGCATACTTTATGCCGTTGAACCAGACCAGGTCCACAAAGCCCGTACCGTCCGTGAAGTGGGCCACGAGCCGTTGCCCCCGTCCTTCACCCACCTTTTCAAAGCGCACAATCCGGCCTTTGAGCTGGATGAAAGGCATGGAACCGTCCATTTCACGGATAAGATAAATGCGGCTCCGGTCGACATATTTATAAGGGAAACAATAGAGCAGGTCAAGGAAGGTCCTGACATCCAACTCCTGTTGCAGTACCGAAGCACGCTGGGGACCCACGCCAGGCAGAAACTTTATGTCGCGCGAGTCTAAATCGAACATGTCTGCAACAATGCCTCGGCTATTTTCAGGTCGAAAGGAGTGGTTATCTTGATGTTTTCCCTGTTGCCTTCGGTCAGGGACACGGGTACGCCATAAGCCTCCACCACAGACGCGTCGTCTGTGAAATCCTGCCGGTAGGGCTGCGCGTAGGCCTGCTTGAGCAAGTCTGTATCGAACACTTGCGGAGTCTGCACCAACTTATAGGCATCGCGGGGGACGGTGACGCTTCCTTCATCGCAGACACGACGCACGGTATCCACTACATCGGTCACCGGAACGACGGCCTTCTTTACGGCCGCTTCCGCAAAGCAGCGGGCTATCACTTCGGGCGATACGAAGGGACGTACTCCGTCGTGTACAGCGGTCAGTCCGGGACCTTCGACCACATTCAGGCCGTTCTTCACCGAATGGAAACGTGTGTCGCCTCCGTCCACCACCGTATGGTCCACACCGAAGCCATATTCGCGGCACAGTTCCTGCCAGCAGGCGCGCTGTCCGTGAGGCAGGACCAGCACGATACGCAGGCCGGCATCGTAACGTCTGAAAGTCTCCAGGGTATGCATAAGCACCGGCTTGCCTCCTACAGGCAAAAACTGCTTCGGCTGGCTGCTCCCCATACGCAAGCCCTTGCCTCCGGCCACAATCAAAGCATACTTCAACATATCCGTCATATATAGAATAAAGAAAAAAGAGTACCGTGCCCGTACGGGAGGAAGCGCAAACCGGCATATCCCTTCGCGCAGTCTCCGGACGCAGGCAGAATATAAAAAACGTCCGGCAAGAGTGCAGCCACTCTCCGGACGTGATTAGACAAAAGAGATGCAGCGGGCAAGCACCCGCACAAGCCGTCCGCAGAAGCCTTAGCGAAGGCACATGGCCTCTTCCAGCTCCTTCACTTTCTCACGGCCCAGCAGATGTTCCACAACGGCCAGAGCGAACTTGATGGCGGCGCCAGGTCCCTTACCGGTGATGATGTTGCCGTCTTTCTCTACCATGGCTGCTGTATATTCGGCACCTTCAAGATACTTTTCGAACCCGGGATAGCAGGTCGCCTTCTTGCCTTTCAGCAATCCCAGCTTGCCGAGCACCATCGGAGCGGCACAGATGGCGGCGATGTTCTTGCCTTCACCGGCGGCACGCTCCAGCAGCTTGCCCAAAGCTTCGCACTCGGCCAAAGTCGTAGCGCCGGGAAGTCCGCCGGGCAGGAGCAAGAGTTCCGCGTCGAAGAAGTCGCAGTTCTCTATATTCTTGTCGCACAATACCGGAATGTGGTGTGCACCGGTAACAATCTCACCGGAAGTCACCGATACCATCGTGACGTTCAGTCCGGCACGTCTCAAGATATCTACAGAAGCAAAAGCCTCCATCTCTTCAAAGCCATCGGCAAAAAACACATAAGCTGTACCCATAATCGATAATCTGTTTTTATTTTAAATTGAAATAATATGTAATGGTCCCTATCTGGTTGTCAACCCCATCCACTGCATTGAAGCGGGCTTTACGGGCTGCGTCTTCGGCTGCCTTGCGCAAGGCGGTGTTGACAGTATTGGTCTGGGGGTTTATGCTGGTGGCAACCACTACTCCGGCCGGATTGACCGTAATGGTGACAACCACCCGACCTTCGTCTTGCACATTGTAAACGGGTCGCGGCAATCCGCCGGTGCCAATGGAGCGGCCGTCCAGACTGAATGTGCCATATCCCCCGGTACCTTCCGGTGTGCCTTCCGACGCGTTGCCTTCCCTGCTTCCACGCTCGCCCGGTTCTCTGGCGTCGTCGGCATTCCCCATTTGCGCCCCTTTGCCGAAGGCACCGGCTACCGTACGGCGTGCGGCCTCTTCGGCGGCCTTGCGTTTCCTTTCGGCCTCTTCACGTGCTATCCTGCGCTGTTCCTCTTCCTTCTCTTTCCGGAGGCGTTCTTCTTCCTCCTTTTTCCTGGCCTCGTCTATGGCCACGCTCTCTTCCAGCTCTTGCGTTATCAGGTCTTCGTCGCTGGTCTGGGGCGTTTCGGATACAGGCTCTTCGGGCATGGCCGGCATGACATCCACCTCTACCAGAGAAGACGGCTTGCCACCCGCTTGCGGACTGTCGCCCATCACCACAGCCATGCCACCTTCTTCCTGCGGCTGTGGCAAGGCAAAGCCTACAGACAGCAGGAGGACTATCACGCCTGTATGCACCAGCAGTGCACCGAGGAGTCCTATGTATTTGGCTTTTTTCTTTCTGTCCACTTTTTATTCAGATTCGGGCGGACGCGTAGCCAGCACCATTTTGAAATGATTTTCGTTTGCAATGTTCAGCACCTTCACTATCTCGCCGTAGGGCACCGTGACGTCGGCATACAGGGCCACGTACATCTCCGGCTCCTTGTCTGCGCAGGCTTTCAGGAAAGGGGTCAGCTCGTCCAATGTGACAGACTGTTCCTTGTCATTTCCAAAAGCGGCATAATAGTTCAGGTCTTTGTCTATGATGACTCTGGTCAACGGTTTTGCCGAAGTCTGCTGCTTGCCTTGGGGCAACAGCACTTTAATGGCGTTGGGCGAGACCATGGTCGATGTTATCATGAAGAAGATCAGCAGCAGGAAGATGAGGTCCGTCATGGAAGCCATGCTGAAGGTGGGCGATATTTTAGTTCTACGCTTTAACACGATTCTTTTGTTCTTAGTAGTTTTCAGTAAATGCCGGGAAAAAGCGCGGACACGCGCATGTGCGGGCCGCAGCCTCCCGTCCGCTATCTTACGTCAGGCGGGCTGGTTTAGCAAATCCATGAAAGCCATGGTCTTTGCTTCCATCTTGTTGACCACTCCGTCTATCAGCGTCACCAGATAGTTGTAGGCGAACATGGCGATGATGCCGACTATCAGTCCGCCCACGGTGGTAATCATGGCCTCGTATATGCCTCCGGACAGCATGGTGATGTCAATGTTGTTTCCCGCATTGGCCATCTGCCAGAAGGCCTTGACCATTCCGGTCACCGTGCCCAGGAAACCCAGCATGGGTGCCCCTCCGGCTATGGTGGCCATGATTGTCATGCCTTTCTCCAGCTTTGCCACCTCAAAGTTTCCCACATTTTCTATGGCGGCCTGCACGTCGTTCACCGGACGTCCCAGGCGGTTGATGCCTTTCTCTATCATGCGTGCGGAAGGGGTATCCACGCTGCGGCAATAGTCTGTAGCGGCCTTCAGTTCGCCGTTCAGTATATAATCCTTTATCTTGTCCATAAACCGGGGATCTTCCTTCCCGGCTTTCCTTATGGTGTAGTTCCTTTCGAACAAGATGTAGAAGCACACGACCGACATCAGCGCCAGGACAATCATAATCCAGCCACCTTTTACGGCCATGGTCCACAAATTCATTTCCTCGGCGGCGCCCACTTGTGTCAGGACAGGGTTGGCACCGGCAATAGAGTCGGCAAGAGCAGAAGAAGCCTGCATCAGCATAAACATTCCGTTCATCGGTTAAGACATTTTTTATATTCTTGAATAGTACGTTCCAGTCCCAGGTATAAGGCGTCGCATATCAGCGCATGTCCTATGGACACTTCGTCAAGCCAGGGTATGCATTGGTGGAAATAGGCCAGATTGTGAAGGTTCAGGTCGTGTCCGGCGTTTAGTCCCAGTCCCAGGCTGCGCACAGTCTTGGCTGTTTCCACGAAAGGAGCTGCCGCCTCTTCCCGGCCTTTGCCGTAGTCTGCCGCATAAGGACCCGTGTAGAGTTCCACGCGGTCGGCTCCGGCTTTGGCCGCATACTCGGCCATTTCCGGCGAGGCGTCTATAAAGACAGAGGTCCGTATGCCTGCATGGTTGAACGCATCAAGGACTTCGGTCAGAAAACTTTGGTGTATTTTTGTATTCCAGCCTGCGTCCGACGTCAGTTGTGAAGGCGCATCGGGTACCAGAGTCACTTGGTGGGGCTTCACCTGAAGCACAAGGTCAATGAATTCACGCGAAGGGTATCCCTCTATATTGAATTCGGTGCGCAACAGCGGACGCAATTCATACACATCGCTACGACGTATGTGGCGTTCGTCCGGCCTGGGATGTACCGTGATGCCATCCGCACCGAACTTCTCACAGTCCGAGGCCACTGCCGCCACATTGGGAATGTTGCCCCCACGGGCGTTGCGCAGCGTAGCGACCTTATTGATGTTTACACTTAATTTTGTCATAAACGTGTCTGATAGTTTGGCGGCAAAAATACAAATAATAGCGATATGTTGGCCGCTTTATGGGAAAAAAATGGCATCTTTGCAGGCGGCTCTTCCGACCGGAACACGGCTGAGAGGATATTCTGCCGTTTTACGGCGGCCTGGTGCGGACGGTCCCACAGTTTCCTGCGGACGGTTCCGCACCGGACAGGTTTTACTTGTGCATGTAATAGATTGAATATAAGTGAAATGCCAATGCTGTTCCGGAAAGAGGAGAGAGCCTCGCATCCTTGCACCGCAACAAGTATAGTAAAGATTATGAAGTTCGCCATTTTCGGAAATACTTACCAGGCCAGCAAATCGGCCCATGCAGCCAATCTGTTGCATCTCCTTGCCAGGCGCGGAGCCCAGCTGCTCATCAGCAAGGAATTTCACCAGTTCATTACCCGAAAGTTGGGTATAGACGTACCGCAGTCCACTTTGTTCGAAGGAAACAATTTCGATGCGGACATGGCCATCAGCATAGGTGGTGACGGCACTTTTCTACAGGCCGCCGGACGGGTGGGGGGGAAGAACATCCCCATACTGGGCATAAACACGGGTAGGTTGGGTTTTCTGGCCGACATCTCGCCCGACGAGATGGAACAGACTTTCGACGAGATATACAGTCACCGCTACCGCATAGAAGAAAGAAGCGTACTGCAGGTGAGATGCGGGGGGAAGCCCCTGTTTCCCGAACCGTTTGCCCTCAACGAGATTGCCGTCCTGAAGCGTGACAGCTCGTCCATGATAAGCATACATACCTCGGTGAACGGAGCGCCGCTCAATACTTACCAGGCCGACGGACTGATTATTGCCACTCCTACCGGCTCCACCGCCTATTCACTCAGTGTGGGAGGCCCCATCATAGTGCCCCAGAGCAAGACCATAGCCCTGACGCCCGTGGCTCCGCACAGCCTCAACATGCGCCCCATCGTGATATGCGACGACTGGGAGATAGGGCTGAGTGTGGAAAGCCGCAGCCACAACTTTCTGGTGGCCATAGACGGACGGAGTCAGACCTGCGAGGAGAACATCCGCCTTACCATAGCGAAAGCCCCCCACACCATCAAGGTAGTGAAGCGGTTTGATCATGCTTTCTTCAAGACGCTTCGTGCCAAGATGATGTGGGGGGCCGATGTCAGATAAGGACGGCTGTCCCGTCATTCGGAGTCTGTTTTAAATTCTGCTCAGTACTGTTTGGGGATGTCCTTGGAAGAGGATTGGGGAACAGACTCTTGCAAAAGGAAAATTTAGACAGGCTCTCAGACCAGTTCCGATACGGTTTCCATCATTTGTTTTCCTATCTCTTCGGCTTCTTCAGGTGTGCGTGCCTCGCTGTACACGCGGATGATGGGTTCTGTATTGCTCTTGCGCAGATGCACCCATTTGTCGGGGAAGTCTATCTTCAGTCCGTCCGTATCGTCTGTCTCTTCTTCCTTATAAAGCTCTTTCACTTTGGACAGGATGGAGTCTATGTCGGTGTCCGGAGTCAGGTCTATGCGGTTCTTTGCCATGTAATAGGCAGGATAAGTGGCCCTGAGCCCGCTTACGGTCTTGTGCTCTTGTGCCAGGTGGCTGAGAAAAAGCGCGATGCCCACCAGAGCGTCACGGCCATAGTGGCATGCCGGATAGATGACTCCTCCGTTCCCTTCGCCGCCGATGACCGCGCCTGTCTCTTTCATCTTCTCCACCACATTGACCTCGCCCACGGCCGAAGCGTAGTATTCCTGTCCGTATTGCCGTGTCACGTCGCGCAGGGCACGGGTGGAACTGAGATTGGATACCGTAGCTCCGGGTGTATGCTTCAGCACATAGTCGGCCACGGAGACCAGGGTGTATTCCTCGCTATACATGCTGCCGTCCTCACAGATGATGGCCAGCCTGTCCACGTCGGGATCTACCACAAAGCCCACATCCTTTCCGCCCTGTCTCATCAGCTCCATGATGTCCGACAGGTTCTTTTCCAACGGTTCCGGATTGTGGCTGAAGTCACCGGTAGGCTCGCAATAAAGCTTTTCCACTTGTCTCACTCCCAAAGCCTCCAGCAGTTGGGGCAAGATGATGCCGCCTACCGAGTTCACACAATCTATGGCCACACGGAAACCGGCCTTGCGTATGGCTTCCACATCGACCAGGTCAAGAGCCAGTACCCGGTCTATATGCTTCCGGTTGTAGGTGTCGTCCTTACGGCATGTGCCGAGCCGGTCTATGGTAGCATAGTCGAAATCTTCCGTTTCAGCCAGCCTCAGCACCTCGTCGCCCGCCTCTTTGGACAGGAACTCTCCTTTCTCGTCCAGCAGTTTCAAGGCGTTCCATTGCTTGGGGTTATGTGAAGCGGTCAGGATTATGCCTCCTGCTGCCTTCTCCATAGTTACGGCCAACTCTGTGGTAGGCGTGGTGGCCAGACCTATGTCCACCACATCCCATCCCATGCCGGTCAGTGTGCCGATGACCAGGTTTCTCACCATCTCACCCGAAATGCGGGCGTCTCTTCCCACCACAATCTTTCCGGTTTCCGCCGCATGCCGTTTGCGGATGTATGCCGCATAGGCTGAGGTGAATTTCACGATGTCAAGGGGTGTAAGCCCCTGTCCGGCATGTCCGCCTATGGTACCGCGGATGCCGGATATGGATTTTATCAGTGTCATGGTCTTATTTCCAGATTTGATATTTGCGGATGTCGTAATAATAAGGTATCACGCCCTGCATGGCGGTCTGATGTCCCATGTCCGACGGTACTATCAGACGCACGTGCGCCCTGTCTCTCACATAATCCAGAGGCACCAGCCATCCGGCGGGAACCGATGTCCCGTAGGCCTGTCTCATCAGTCCTTCCGTAAATATGCCTAAGATGGACGATGAGGTCACTGTGTAGCGGAACATATCCGGCATGTCCACAATCTCCAGATTGGACAAGGTGTCGCCCTGTAGCAGGTTCTTTTCCAGAAAGCGGACCAGTATCTCGTCGTTGTTCTTCACCGTGTCCAGCGGATTGTCCGACCCCCGGTCCACTATATTCATATACACGCCGCTGGCCAGCTGCACAAATTCGTTCTCGGCCGTCATCGAGTCCGGCCGCGACAGGTATTCGCTTTGCGAAATCACGCTGAAGCCCTGCTCTCTTATGAACTGGTCTATGGCTTTATCTTCGTCTTCCTTCATCTCCGCATACGTCTTGGAGTCATCGCAAGCCTGGAAGCCCAAGCCCAGCAGGAAGACGCCTAACAAGACTAAACTAAGTTTCTTCATCGGTCAGTATTTAAATTCTCGCAAAAGTATCTGATATTGGCTGAAAAAAGAAAGCCGGACGGGTAAAGTTCGCAACTTTTAACCTTACGTCCCGTCCCGCTTCCTCCTTTTCAACGTTTTTAGGAAACGTGCCGCATGCCGTCCCTGAGGGTCATCCCTTTGCGCCCAGCAAAGGGGCGAATTTCTCCAGCGCTTCCTCAAGGCGGGCCTTGGCTTCCTCCATACTGCCGTAGAACTCTCCGCCCGAAGCGTTAAGATGGCCTCCACCTCCGAAGAATTCGGATGCCAGTCTGTTGCAAGGGAACGGTCCCACCGAGCGGAGCGACACTTTTATCATGGGGCGTTCGGTGTCCTCACGCAGGAAGCACGACAGTATCACTCCCTTGATGCCCAACGGGATGTTCACAAAACCCTCGCTGTCGCCCCGGATGTAGTCGAACTGTTTCTGCTCCTTCACCGTAAGCGTGATCAGCGCCGCATGTCTCTCCGGATAGACCTTCATCTCGGACAGCACGTGCCCCATGAGGCGCAGTCTGCTCTCGCTGTAGGTGTTGAACACCTTACGGTAAATCGTGTCTTTGTCTATACCTTTGGAGAGCAGTTCGCTTATGATGAAGTAGATGGCCGGACTGTTGGAGTTGTAGGTAAAGTTGCCCGTATCGGTCATCATGCCAGTATAGATGCACTCGGCGCCTTCTCTGTTGATGTCGGCAAAGCAGCCCATCCGGCATATCAGTCTGAACACCAGTTCCGAGGTCGACGCTATTTCCGGGTGTGAAATCACTATCCGGCAGAAGTCTTCCGGATGCAGATGATGGTCCACCATTATCTTGCGTGCCGGAGAGGACAGTACGGCCTCACTCATGGAACCTATGCGGTGGATGGCGTTGAAATCAAGGCAGCAGATGATGTCGGCCTCCGCTATCAACTTGTCGGCAAACCCCTTGTAACGGTCGTACTGCAATATGTCCTTGCTTCCCGGCATCCACTTCAGGAAATCGGGAAACCCGTTGGGTACAATGACGTTGGCCGTCTTCCCCTGGTTCTCGCAAAAATGCCACAAGCCCAGCGATGAGCCTATGGCGTCGCCGTCGGGCGACAGATGGGACACTATGACTATCTTATCCGCCCTGTGGAACCACTTGGCGAAATGGTCTACCTTTGACTGGTCTATTATTCTGTTCAACATGTATATATAATATGTGTAATGTGACAATGCGGACGGCCTTGCGGCCCGGCGGCGGGAATATGTGTGCCGCCCTATGGCTCCGGCTGTTAAATCAATACTGGGCAAAATTTGAACAGGCTCTTATTGAATAAAATCAAAAAACAGCTTCTCAGATTACGCGCAACAAAAGTACGATAAAAACACAACTAAAACAATAGTGGAAACGCGCTATTCATTCCGTACGCGGCTTCTTGAAGGGGAAGTCTGTGTTCCATTCCTTGAAAATCACTATCTTTGCGGCGCGTTACGGATGGTGTCCTGTCCGTTTTCGTCATAAAACCTAATGTGTTTTTTAAAAGAGCATGATTACAGTTTCGAATGTTTCCGTCCAGTTTGGGAAAAGAGTTTTGTTCAATGACGTAAACCTGAAGTTTACAAGTGGTAATTGTTACGGAGTCATAGGCGCGAACGGTGCCGGAAAATCCACCTTCCTGAAGACCATATCGGGCGAGCTGGAACCCACAACGGGTACAATTGCTCTGGGAGCCGGCGAGCGTCTGTCGGTGCTGAGCCAGGACCATTTCAAGTGGGACAAGTTCAGTGTGATGGATACCGTGCTGATGGGGCACACCGTGTTGTGGGATGTGATGAAGCAGCGCGAGGCCTTGTATGCCAAGGCCGATTTTACGGATGAGGATGGTATGAAGGTGTCCGAATTGGAGGAGAAGTTCATGGAATTGGACGGATGGAATGCCGAAAGCGACGCCGCCGCCCTGCTCAGCGGACTGGGCATAAAGGAAGACAAGCACTATGTGCTGATGGGTGAGCTGAGTAACAAGGAGAAGGTGCGCGTGATGTTGGCTCAAGCTCTGTTCGGCAATCCGGACAACCTGTTGTTGGACGAACCGACCAATGACCTGGACATGGAGACGGTTACCTGGCTGGAAGAATATCTGGCGGACTTCGAGCATACGGTACTGGTAGTGAGCCACGACAGACATTTTCTGGATTCTGTGTGCACGCATACCGTGGATATAGACTACGGTAAAATCAACCTGTTTGCCGGAAACTACAGTTTCTGGTACGAGTCAAGCCAGTTGGCATTACGCCAGCTGCAGAACCAGAAGGCTAAGGCCGAGGAAAAGCGCAAGGAGCTGGAAGAGTTCATACGTCGGTTCAGTGCCAATGTGGCCAAGAGCAAGCAGACTACAAGCCGGAAGAAGATGCTGGAGAAACTGACGGTGGAGGAGATAAAGCCTTCATCCAGAAAGTATCCGGGCATAATATTCACTCCCGAACGTGAGCCGGGAAACCAGATTCTGGAAGTGTCGGGACTTGCGAAAACGCTTGATGACGGTACGGTGCTGTTCCGCGACGTGAACTTCAATGTGGAAAAGGGAGACAAAATAGTGTTCCTTTCGCGTGATCCGCGTGCCATGACCTCGCTGTTTGAAATCATCAATGGCAACATGAAGCCCGATGCCGGAAAGTTCAACTGGGGTGTGACCATAACCACTGCCTATCTGCCGCTGGACAACTCGGCTTTCTTTAACACCGACCTTAATCTGGTGGACTGGCTGAGCCAGTTTGGTGAGGGCAATGAGGTGTATATGAAGGGTTTCTTGGGACGCATGCTCTTCTCGGGCGACGAGGTGCTGAAAAAGGCAAGTGTGCTGTCGGGGGGAGAGAAAATGCGTTGTATGATAGCACGTATGCAGCTGCGCAATGCCAACTGCCTCATATTGGACACTCCCACCAACCACCTGGATTTGGAGTCCATACAGGCGTTCAACAATAATCTGAAGATTTATAAAGGTAATGTGCTCTTTGCCTCGCACGACCATGAATTCATACAGACCGTGGCCAACCGCATTATCGAACTGACGCCCAACGGCATCATAGACAAGATTATGGAATATGATGATTACATCAGTTCGGATAGTATTAAAGCGTTGCGTGACCGCATGTACGGAGCCGGTCGGTGATTTTTCCGGCCTTGTACGTCGTGCCTTGATAAATTTAAAGCCGCTTCATATGGCGGCTTTAAGTTCTTGTGGAGCTGGAGGGGTTTGAACCCTCGTCCAAACGAGGAAATCGTAAGCTTTCTACATGCTTATCTTTGACTTGGGTTTTCGAGTAAAAGCAAGACCAAAGCCACCCACTTTTACCTTATCCTCTAAGATTTCGCGCAGGCTGCGAGGAAGAGTCCGCACTATTCCCGATTTTGCTGTGCCGCTTTGTCAAACGCTTCGGGACAAGAGCTTTTGAGCGACATCCCGTTCCTGCCACTGTGGTAGGAATAAAGGTAATCTACTGTTCTTCGATTACGCAGCGAGAGCATAGTTTTCGTTGCCAGATAATCTTTTGCCGGTTAAGATTTGAGTGCCAATCAGCAATGCACTGCATGCTTACTTACCACTTCTGCCCGCTGTCAAATCCAATCAGCCCCAAAGTGGTCTAAGGATATTCCCTTATTGGTCGGCAAAGATATGTGTTTTTTCTCAGTCTGTCAAGTGCCGGGTGGGAAAATGTTTTTTGTCCTTTCGTCATACGATGTCAACCATTAGGTACTGCGCCTTCTATTTGCATGCCCAATCCATTAATTTTTCAAAAGCTTTGTTCGGACGTCCGCTTCCCACGGTCTCAATGTCAAGAGCGTGTTCCGCTTTTAATCCGAGATTGTATCGGAACTGCCATTGGTACGTTTGGAAAATGGGATTGGTTCCGGGCTGGGAGAACTGGGAATCGTTTTCGATGCCACTGCTGAACAGTGAGACGAAACCTTTTTCCTTTTTCAGCCATCCGAAGTTCCAGTTATCGTTCTTGAAGAACTGCCTGTAACTTTGGTTCATGATGCGTCTTGTGATGATATACAGCAATTGGAGCTGGACTTTGACGTCGCGGATTTGGCTGAAATCGGGATATGTCAAGGCTTGCCCCTTCACGAAACTCTTTTCCCGGCAAATGAGGAAATCCGTCAGATCCTGGGAATGATATTGGCTGAATGACTTGGCTAGGAACAGTATGGCCGGTGATTTGGCATATCCGGAGTCGTCATACACAAGCCTTCCCGTGTCTTTCTTGTGCGTATAGAGCGAACTGTCAAGCAGGTCTCCGAATATTTCGCCAAATTTGTCCTTGGCCATGGTCTTGTAGCTTTCGTACAGGGTCTTCAGGGTGTTGAGGTCATAGCTCGCCGTCGGGACTTGGCTTAGTCTGAGTTTTGCCATGCCTGCTTCGTCGGGACATGCGTTGGCCAGTAATATGTTGGTGATGTTGCCTTTGAACCAGTGGTTGTCTTCTATCTGCCGGATGAGATTTTCTGCCTGCCGCGTGAGAATCAATTCGGCCTTGAAGTATTCTTCCTCGCACTGCTGGTTGCGTAGTCCGTGCAGGGTGGGCTTGTCATAAGCCAGGGTCTTATACAGGTTTTCAGTCTTGGCCAAAGATGAGAGGCTGTCGATTATTCTGGGCCATTCGCGCGCGGACTTGTCGTCTGTGTTGAGTATCAGGTTCCTTGTCACCCTGAGGTAATCTTCTATTCCGTAGCTCGTTTTCTTGTCATACAGATATGTGATGGCGCAGAACAGCAGGTATTTCTTGTCTGTGTCAAAATCTTTTTGGTCAAAGGCATTTTTCAGTATGTCTTTTAACGTGATGCTTAACTTGTTGGCCTTGTCCCACAGATAACAGCCGCTGATGTTTTCCAGCGTGGGTATGGTGTCAAGCGCGAATATCAGGAAATCGGTGTTGTTCTTGTCCGAATAGACGGACTTCAGCAGGTTCAGGTCTGTGAAATCGTTCGCATAGCTGTCCTTGGAGCGGTATTCCGCTTGCCTGAAGTAAAGCATTTCTGTGACAAAGTCCAGGTAGTGCATGAAGCAGTTGTCTGTAACGAAGGTCTTGTCAGGCTTGTATGCCCACATGTTCTCCACCCATGTGTATTCCATCTTGTCTTTTATCTCTTCAAGGTCCGGGTGGAAGTATATGATTTTGTAGAACTCGGATTTGAAGTTCTCAAAGTCTGTGAGGATTTTGCCACGGGCGTTCATCCTGATATACAGCTCGTCCGACAAGCCGAATTTTTCCAGTGGGAGGAAATAGAAGGAAATGAGTCCTTCGGGATCCAGCAGACTGTCCAGCATCACGTTGGGTGCATTGAGCGTCTTGTTGTCTGCAATGGTCTGCAACATTTGCAGCATGCCCGCCACGGTGCCGTCGTTCAGCCAATTGCTGTCGAACCAAGTCTTGTTGATGATGTGTTTTCTTATTTGGGGAAGTTGGGAGGCTGGCACACTTTCTTCTGTGATTTTTTCGCAGAAGTCATGTGCTTCTGGTCTGGTCTCATAGGAGAATTTTTTCAGCTTGTCCTTTATTTCATCCAGCCTGTTTTCTTTGACGGCAAGATACCAGTGCAGCAGGAACAGGGTAGTCAGCCGCTGTTGGCCGTCAATGGGGATGAAAATCTGGCGCCGGATGCCGTTTCGGCCGTTCTCTTCCCTTACGTTTCCGTAGATGAAGTCCAGCTCCATCGGGGTGCCCGACGCCATTGCCTCTCCGATGTGTTGGATGAATCTATCCCTGACTTTCTGTGCCTTGTCCCGGCCTTGGGCATAGTCGCGTTGGATGATGGGGATTTCTATCTTGTCATACTTTTCGCACAGGGAGATGAAAGTGTATTTGTTGCTCATAGGTTCTTGTTTTTGAATTGTTCAAATGTGTCGAATATGGCGGTCACATAGTCCTCTTTGTCTTGTGTGCTCCAGTAGTAAGGCTGGTTGTCGGCCTTGCTGTACAGCTTGAGGAACACATTTCTTGTGCACGGGGGGATGAAGTGTCCTTCCCTTTCCATCCGGATGATGCGGTCCCGTTTTACTGGGAATATGGCGTTGCTCAGTCTTGCATTGTCCGGGCAAGAGAGCAGGGTCAGGTTGTCTATCTGGTGCACGGTCGGTCTGGACTCGAATGCGCGTACGATGTCTTCCCTTACCTTGTTGAAGGCTTCCTTGTCTATTTTCCCTTCTTTTGGGAATGCCTCCAGCCTTTTTTTCAGCTCTTCGATGTCTGTCTTGTCCTCCTCTTTCCCGTCTTCTTTTATGATGGCATTCACTTTCTGGAGCGAGGACAGCGTGTCCTTTATCCATTCCCTTATGATGTCGTCGCGCCATAGCGGGTCTTCCGACTGTTGGGCATGGATATGTTCAAGGCTCCATTTTTTCGCTTCTGCTATGTCATTGTACAGGTTGAAGGGAAACCTGTTCTGGGGTGTGTCTGTCAGACTTTCGCAGGTCAGCACATTGAACAGCAGCAACAGTCTCTTTATGCTTTCGGGGTCGTTTACGTAATCCAGCTTGGACAGGTCGGTCTCATTCACGTATTCTAGTATGTCCTTGTGCAGCTCTTTCAGGAAAAGGTCTTTGTCTTGTTCCGACTTTTGCAGGATGTCTTCCAGGGAAGCCTGTGACGATGCGAGCAGGAAGCCGACGTAGTGATAAACGGTCCTGTCCGTGTACCAGTAGCGGAACTTACCGAAGATGGCTTTGGCCTGTGTCCACAGCCTGTGCGCGTTTTCTTCTTGCTTCTTGGCCGTCTGTACGCTATCCGTTTCTTCCGCATCTTCTTCCCCTGAGCCTTGGACTTTTTGGATTTCTTTTTCAAACCATTTGTAGGTGTTGTAGTTGGAAGAGTTCTTGTTGCCTGCCATCAGTTCGAAAATCAGCTGGATGTGGTTGGAATAGTTCTTTTTGGTCAGGAAACGCCACATCTGCTTGTCTTGCAGGGTGTGCTCCATCTCGTACCATTCGTTGGAGAATTCGGATTGGCGCATCAGCAGTTCCCTTGCCGACTGTCCGCTCAGTTTGCTCATGAGCAGGGCACGCACCAGTTCTGCGTCTTCCAGCGGTATTTTCCCGATGTTCAGTCGGTTGAACGCATTGATTTTTTCTTCTTCCACCTCTTGGGGGGTAGTGCCCTTCAGCTCTATCTCATACCATATGACCTTTACATGGTCCAGAAGTGTCAAGGCAAACCTGTCTCCGTAGTTGATGTCGTCACGGGACTTCTTTTCGAACCATTCCACAATCTGCCTGTGTGCCGCTCCCATGAAGTGGAAGTCGGGGTTAGAGTCGTCGTATTGCCGGTCTTCAAGCCGTTTGATATACTCCTCGCTATGGGGCCTTTTTTCGAATTTCAGCTCAAAGCAGGCCTTGTGCAGATGCCTTAGGATGATGCATAAGGTGGTCAGCCGTTGCTGTCCGTCTATGACCTCCCATATCCGGTATCCCTCCGCATCGGTCCGTGCCGCCACTACAATGGGCTGCAGGCAGTAGCTTTCGTCACTGTTCCTGTCTTTGGTGAGGAAGTTGTCTATGTCTTCCAGCAAAGCCTCCACATGCAGGTCGGCTATCCACCGGTATCCTCTCTGATATGCCGGAATCAGGTAATGTTCCACTCTGTAGCTCCGTTGGGGTGTCTGCTTGTTCAGTATGAGGCTTCCTATGGAGCAGGTCGTGATGTTATTCATATGCTTTTCTTTTTTATGCGAATGTAAACATTCTGTTGTAGATAAACAAGATTATTGACAATAAATCTTGTCCAATCCCGTATGGCATGGTTGTATAGTGTATTATATTAATGTGGCTCTGTTGCTGTCCTATGGAGTTGTCCGCAGTATTTCTATGAGTTCGTACGCAGCCCGGTGCGGACGGATGGGCACCTGCCGGGCTCTTCCGCTTGCCAGATATGCTGCGGTTTCGGGTGTGTCTGTTGCCGTAAGCGTGAAAAAAACGGGCTTTCCCTTTATGGGACGGTGAAAATCCTGTACTTTTGCATTCCATAAGCTGTCCGTATGTCCCGGCTTATGGGACGGCGACACCCGTTGCAGACTGTTTCCCTTCTGATTAATGTATATATGAAAATTCTAAAAGAACGAATCCTGAGAGACGGGAGGTGTTTTCCCGGAGGCATCCTGAAAGTGGATAATTTCATCAACCATCAGATGGACCCCATCCTGATGAAATCCATAGGCGTGGAGTTTGTGCGCCGCTTTGCGTCCACTCCTATCAACAAGATTGTCACGGTAGAGGCCAGCGGCATAGCGCCGGCCATCATGGTGGGCTACCTGCTGGAGCTGCCGGTGGTGTTTGCCAAGAAGAAGAAACCCAGCACCATGGAGAACATGCTGGTGACCTCGGTCTACTCCTTTACCAAGCAGCGTTCTTACGAGGTGTGCGTGAGCAAGGATTTTCTGGGGCCGGGCGACCGGGTGCTGTTCGTGGACGACTTCCTGGCCAACGGCAATGCCGCCAAAGGCATACTCGACCTGGTGAGGCAGGCGGGCGCCGAGCTGGTGGGCATGGGATTCATCATAGAGAAGGCGTTCCAGCACGGAGGCGACGACCTGCGCGGGCAGGGCATACATGTGGAGTCGCTTGCCATCATCGAGAGTCTGGACAACTGTACCATCAAACTGCGATAACCGTCTGCCGGATATGGAAAAGCAAGAACAAGACACCCGTCGCGCAGACGGCCTGATATACGGGCTGAATGACCGTCCGCCCTTCAAGGAAGCTTTCTTCGCGGCCTTGCAGCACCTGCTGGCCATATTTGTGGCCATCATCACTCCGCCGCTCATCATTGCCGGTGCGCTGGAACTGGATGCGGAGACCACTGCCTACCTGGTGTCCATGGCGCTGATAGCCTCGGGCATAGCCACCTTTGTGCAGTGCCGCCGTTTCGGCTGCATAGGCACGGGACTGCTGTGCATACAGGGAACCAGTTTTTCCTTCATAGGCCCCATCATTGCAGCGGGCAGTGCGGGAGGCCTTGGCCTGGTGTTCGGCTCGTGCATGGCCGCCTCTACGGTGGAGATGCTCATCAGCCGGCTGCTGAAGTACACCAAGCGCGTCATTACCCCGCTGGTGTCGGGCATTGTGGTGACTCTTATTGGCATGAGCCTCATCAAGGTGGGCATCACCGCCTGTGGGGGAGGGGCGGCGGCACAGGCCGACGGCTCGTTCGGCAGTCTCCGTCATGTGGGGCTGGCCGCGCTGGTGCTGGTGCTGATTGTGGTCTTCAACCGCAGCGGCAACCGTTATCTACGTATGAGTTCCATCGTCATCGGGCTGGCTATCGGCTACATCGCCGCCTGGTGCTTAGGAATGGTGGATTTCTCTTCCATCCAAAACTATGGCGGGCTGAACATACCGATTCCCTTCCGGTACGGACTTTCATTTGACATTTCCTCTATCATCGCCCTGGCACTCATCTACCTTATTACCGCCATCGAGGCATACGGAGACATCACGGCAAATTCGCTCATATCGGGCGAACCGGTTGAAGGCGAGAAGTTCGTGAAGCGCGCTTCGGGAGGCATCTTTGCCGATGGTTTCAACTCCATGATAGCAGGTTGCCTCAACTCGTTCCCCAACTCCATCTTCGCACAAAATAACGGAATGATTCAGTTGACGGGCGTGGCAAGCCGCTATGTAGGCTATTATATCGCAGGAATGCTGGTTCTGCTGGGCTTATTCCCTTCGGTAGGCCTGGTTTTCTCGCTCATGCCCGAACCGGTATTGGGAGG
>CASFQC010000005.1 GCA_949296415.1 uncultured Bacteroides sp.
CCAATACAAACATGGTAGCCACTCCCATACCCATACCGTTAATAGCAGAAGACGTAGTACCCAAAGTAGGGCACATCCCCAATAGAAGCACAAATGTGGGATTCTCTTTTATCATCCCGTTAAGCAACACTTTGAAATTGTTCATATCCACATACTCCTTTCTTTTTTACTTATTCTGCTGGCTGGCGCCTGTCTTACCATCGGTTTCCTGCCCTGCATAGGCAGCGTAAGCGGCATTAATCGCATTTAGAAAAGCACGTGATGTAATGGTAGAGGCGGTAATCCCGTCAACTCTTCCCGCATACCCATCCTCGCAATCTTTATGCACCTTAAGTTCTGCTACTCCCGGATTCATGCCTATGACAGAACGGCGATTACCCTCTGAATGGGTCTGTTTTTTTTCTTCTTCGCCTTTCTTATATCCGCCAAACCAGGTATCGGCTTTTGAACCTAATCCCGGAGTCTCCGAAGATGCCAGAACGGAATAGTTCAGTATATTCCCCTCCGAGTCAAAACCTACCAAAATGACTATATCACCGCCATATCCTTTTGAGGTGGCCATCCGAACAGCCGAACCAACCCAACATCCTTTATTCTTTGCCGGATAGATTATGCAATAGATTTCATCCACACCTTCTCCATTCTTTCTGAACACCGTATCCGCCTGAACCTCGTCAAAATCAGGCAACACTTCTTGCAAAGCATGACTAAGAGCATCGGCATTGGCCTGAGCGATAGGCCCCTCTGTCAACCTATTTACCACAGCCAACAGAGCGACTGATATAACTGTGATCCCCGTCAGTACGAGAAACATATTCTTTAAAGAAGATTCCAGCTTTTTCATTTTCTTTTCGCCTCCTCCCCAAAGCGTTTAGGTTTGATGTATGTATTGATTAAAGGAGTGAAAGCATTCATTATCAATATCGCGAATGACATACCTTCCGGATAAGAGCCAAACAGACGGATAATCACAGTCAACAGTCCGATACAGACTCCATAAACCACCATGCCCCGATGGCTCATGGGAGAAGTGACATAATCTGTTGCCATAAACACCGCGCCCAACACCAAGCCTCCTGTACACAGATGTATCCATCCATTGACATACTTATCCGGATCTACATAATGCATCACAGAACCGAACAGAAAAACCGTCAACAGTATAGATACGGGAATATGCCATGTGATGATTCGTTTCCACAACATATAGAGGAATCCTAACAACAAAGCCCATACACTGACCTCTCCTATACAGCCCGGATTATTTCCAAAAAACAAATCAAAAGCACCGGGCAACTGATCCATGGAATAATTGGCCGGACTTGTAATCAGCCCTTTCATCACAGCCAAGGGCGTAGCGGCAGTCACGGCATCAGTGTAAACCATATGCTGGCCTACAGCAGGCCAGCTTGTCATCTGTACGGGGAAAGACAGCAGAAGGAACACACGCCCGGCAAGCGCCGGATTGAAAAGATTGCATCCTAAACCGCCAAAAGACATCTTCACCACACCAATGGCAAATAACGCGCCAAGCATCACAATCCATACCGGTATATTTGACGGCAAATTAAAGGCAAGCAAGATACCGGTTATTATAGCAGAGCCATCGCCTATGGTCACGCGGTCGCGTTTCAGTACATATTTTGTAATGAGCCATTCGAAAAACACACAGGAAGCGACCGATGTCAATGTAACAATCAACGCGCCTACTCCAAAAATATAAAGTGAGACGGCAAAAGCCGGAAGCAATGCCACCAGCACGCCATACATATTCTTTTTCACCGTATCATCGCCATGGACATGAGGCGACAAAGACACTATCAATTTATTCATATCACACTCTGTTATTTATTTACTTGACGTGCGCGAATCATATCTTTCACTTTCATCTTTCCCAACCGTACAAAATCCAATATAGGACGGTTTGACGGACAGGTAAACTGGCAGGAGCCACACTCTATACACGACATGATTCCTTCCTTTTCCGCTTTTTCGAAACATCCGTGTGCGGAAGTTGTAGACAACAGGTAAGGCTCAAGTCCCATAGGACATACAGCCACACATTTCGCACACCGTATGCAAGGTTGTACATTACCTCTCTTTGCTTCCTTCCGTGTCAGAACCAAGACGCCAGACATACCTTTTGTCGTAGGTATATCCACATTTCCTAACGCCTTTCCCATCATAGGGCCGCCGCTTATCACCTGGCTGGCATTGTCAGGCAAACCGCCGCAGGCTTCAATTAGCTGTATGACCGGTGTCCCTATACGTACTAACATGTTCGAAGGCTTTTCCAAAGATTTTCCTGTAACGCAAACCACTCTTTCAACCAAAGGCCTGTTTTTTTGGACAGCCTGATAGACAGCATAAACCGTGGCTACGTTCTGCACGATAGCTCCTACGGATATGGGCAAGGCTCCCACTGGCACTTTCTTGCCTGTTATCGCCTCTATAAGCTGTTTTTCACCACCTTCCGGATATTTGATTTTAAGGGGAACTACCTCAATGCCCGCATATGCGGAAGCGTATTTTCTCATCTGCCTTATGGCATCTGGCTTGTTGTTTTCTATCCCTACAAATGCTTTATTCACCTTTACCGCTTTCATCAGTATGGAAATGCCGACCATAATCTCTTCAGCATGCTCCAGCATCAATTGGTGGTCAGCGGTAAGATAAGGCTCACATTCCACCGCATTGACAATGATGCATTCCACTTTCTCCGTAGGTGGAGGACACAGTTTCACATGCGTAGGGAAACAAGCGCCACCCAAGCCCACTATGCCAGCATCCGTTATTTTCCTTATTATTTCCTCCGCAGACAAGGAGCAGGCAGACACCAACGTCTCCGAACGGTCTATCGTATCTTCCCATTCATCTCCCTCCACATTGATAAACACAGCCGGATGTGCATATCCGCTGGCATCCGGCACACTGTCTATTTTAGCCACGACACCACTTACCGACGAATGTATGGCCGCAGACATATGGCCTGAAGGCTCGCCTATTCTGGTCCCGACCTTTACCCTATCGCCTTTTGCCACAACCGGTTTTGCCGGAGCACCGATATGCTGATTCAACATAATGACAGCCTGAGAAGGTATCTGTGCCCGGACAATAGGCTGGTGTGCCGAGAGCTTATTATCTTGCGGATGGACTCCGCCTATTGAAAATGTCTTCAACATATTCTTGAATCTTTTTATTCCTTTCTCTTTTCACTTTCCTTTTTCCCTACAGAATCTCCGGAAGAGTCTTTCAAACCAGAATCCACATCCGAAACGACTGCCAATGGCGGAAAATTAATTGCAACAATGGAACCTTGAGGACACGCGGCCTCACATTTTCTGCACAAGTCACATTTGCCATAATCTATATATGCCAAATTATTCTCAAGTGAGACAGCTCCAGTAGGACAATTTTTCACACAGCGCCCACAACCTATGCACGCGGCATTGCATGCCTTACGGGCAACGGCTCCTTTATCCTTATTGACACACAACACACATACCCTCTGGTTGTCCACTCCCTTAGGACGCATCTCTATAATGTGTCTTGGACAAGCTTTCGCACAAGCACCACATGCCGTACATTTCAGTTCGTCTACCTCAGGAAGTCCGGTCTCCGGATTTATGCTTAATGCATCGAACCGACAGGCAGCCACACAGTCGCCCCCCCCTAGACAGCCATAACTGCATCCTGTCTCTCCACCATACAGCGAGGCCATTACCGCACATCTCTTCACACCGTCATATTCTGTCAGCCGCGAACGTTTGTCGCAGCTACCCTGACATCTGACTACCGCTATCATGGGAACTGAAGCTTTCGCTGTCAGTCCCAGAATGTTTCCTATCTTATCCATAACGGGCTGTCCTCCTACCGGACATAATTTCCCATCTAAAGTCTTAGCTTTGACACAAGCATCGGCAAATCCGTTGCAACCCGGATAACCGCATCCTCCACAATTGGCCTGAGGCAATACGGCTGCCACCTGCGCAATACGTGGATCTTCATCAACCTCAAATGTCTTTGATGCGACGTAAAGGACAACAGCTATTACAGCCGCAATGGCACCCAAAGCGAGCACCGCTATCAGAATCATATTCATACTCTGTCCGTCTTTGACAACGGCTCCACCGAAAAGGAGAAGATCCGGCATATCCGTCGTCTGTTCAACCATAATATATAATAATAAGGTATAAGCAAAGTCAGTGAGACGAGTGCTGAAACCAGCTCGCCACACTCCATACTGACCAATATGGACAATGTCGCCAACAATATAAGGAAAGGAAATACAAAAGCCAAAGACACGGCCTTCAGCCCCATGGACCACTCCCCGACCACACAAACGCTATCGCCTACATGATAAGAGGAGGAGTCCCGCATACACACTTCCACCAACTTTTCCTTAGAATCGGCAGAAGTACAATGTATTCTTGCATTACACCCCGCACATGCTGAGGTCTGCACAATTCTTATCTGCACACAAGAGCCATCTATATTTTCCACTATGCCCCGATGCCTTATAAGATCTGACATGTTTTTTGAATTGAAGTAATTAGGTATATAATCAACGGCAAAAATACATATTATTTATAAAAAACAAATATACACATTCCTTTTTCTTCTCTTTCCCGGTCCTCTTTCCGTACTGTCTGCCTACCAACTATAATTGACTCCAAATCCGAATGTCTCATTTACCTGATAATAACTGTCGCCTACAGTCGGCTTCGCACTGTCGTCATAACGAGCCATGACATATAGTTTGGCAGACAAGAAGCGGTTGAGAATCAGGTTGAGTGTAGTCTCCCACTCCACACGTGTCCACTCATAGCTGGTCAGATAATTAATCCGTGAATTCACATCGGCGAATGATACTATCTTCCAATACAATGTAGCCTGTATCTGCGAACCGAAATCGTGCTTGGAACTTTTTCCTTCCTCCAGTCCGTAGTCCTTTTCATTCACCCTATTGTTGCCTACAAAGCGCATGGTATGTGTCAAAGGTGCGATGAACACGGACAGATTATACTTCGTCTTATTCAGCTTATAGTCCATACCTATGCTGGTGGCCCAGTCCAACGGTGCCAGAAACGCCGCTTTCAGCGTCTCGCTATTGGCAGGATAGGCCTGACAGAACTGGGTCTTTAGCTCTGTGGAAATGGTATAATACCAATGAGAAAAAGCCTGCAGACCCAACTTGCTGTACAGCCTCAGCTGGTCATTGTTGACCAGATACTTATGGTATTCATCCGAAGGAGAAGAAATGAACCCCAACTTGGCATCCAGCAGGTTTTCCCACAACACTTTCTCCTTATCGTTATAATTAGCTTTAAGTTGGAGGTTGGCCAGCACAGAATGGGTGCTTTGTCCGCCCTTGTACCAGTTCTCTGAAAAATGATTTTGCGTGAAGTGCAACGAGCCATTGCCTCCCGTCACCCACCACTTAGGCCTCCTACGCACAAGAATTCCCACACTCTCCCGCTCCACTATCCTGTTTTCCTGAGAGAACGAACGGGGTATTTTCCTTGAGGAAAATTCATGAGCCAGATTGTCCTCAAAAGAAGGCACCTTATTTATTTCATCTTCCGTATGCACTATCAGTTCCGGACAATCCACATAAGCCTGCAACAGCATACGGTCCACAACCTTGTTCGCACGTTCTATTGACGTGAACGGCAAAGAGTCAAAAGGCAGCTCCTCACAAGCCCACTTGGCTATAGGGCTGACTGGCAAAGTTTTCCAGTCCACCTGTGAAAAGCGCCGTAAGGGACCATAATAATAAGTAAAAGGTATGAACAGGCGGTAATACTCCGGATTGTAGGCGATATAGCGTTCAGGAGTACGCGGATCGTTCAGATAGTCCAAAACGCCAAAGTATTTCTCATACAGGAGAGATACTGTGTCCGTAACAAAACGGGTATCGTCCAGTCTGCGTAACTTCAAAATCCAATGTTCCTTCTGCAAGGCGGAAAGCGTGTCCGACTCTATCCCCGTACTATATCTGTCTATAGGCATCGCCACAACGCCATATAACCCAATCTGCAACAGTCCCCAAATAACAACAGCTCTCAACACATATTTTTTCATCTGACATCATCTATTTATGTTTGAATTGCAAATGTAAACCAATAAATTGACTTAAGCAACACTAACGCCACGGCATCCTTAGCGCCTTGCTCTTACAACAGGTAACCTGCCAGTCCCCCGCATCCACCGGATGCTATCCGGAAATGACAATCTGACACTTTGCATTCCTTTAACACGGAGAATCGCGTATTTACGTCCAGACGGAAGCCTGATGGGAAAAAGCGCAGGCATTTCCGATATTTTTAAGCTTATTTATCTGTAAAACAATGAACTACCCGTTATTTTTAACACATCATTTTAATTCAAAATATGATAGAAAAACGTGTTTTCCAAGATTAAAAAGCCGCGCAAAGCTTGTCAGCCGGCGAATGACATATGACCAGCAAACGGATGACATATGGTTTGCCGGCGGATAACGTATCATCTGTCCGACTTTTGCCCGGCTTTTGACGAAAAGCAACTGAATAAATATTCATCAGACACCCGGATTCGGGAGGCTTATGCATAAATATGCAATACCTTCTGCATAAATATTCATCCGGATTTTCTTAAACAGGATTTATCAGAAAAGTATGCGTCAGCGTCACAGGTCTTTTAACATCTTTATGAAAGCAACGGAGGCCTGTGAGTGACATAAAGACAAATCCTTAAACGGAACGTTAAAAAAGAACAAGTGGACATGACTGTCCGCCAACAAGACCCGCCACATACCCCGCCGCCTGTGTCGGAAAAGTCCTCACGTCATATCACATCCCCACAATATTATGCCTAAAAATCGCAATAGTTCCCGTCAAAGCGCAGGTTCTTCCTTTTTTTTTTCTACTTTTGCGCATTCAAAGCAATACGAATAATAAAAACAATCAAAAACAGTATCACTGTGGGAGAAACTAAGTATATTTTCGTTACCGGTGGTGTCGCTTCCTCATTAGGCAAAGGCATCATCTCTTCCTCTATAGGAAAACTGCTTCAAGCAAGGGGTTATAAAGTAACCATCCAAAAGTTTGACCCGTATATCAACATTGACCCGGGTACCCTGAATCCTTATGAGCATGGTGAATGCTATGTTACGGTAGACGGCCATGAAGCCGACCTGGACTTGGGCCATTACGAACGCTTCCTGGGCATACAGACTACCAGAGCCAACAATATCACTACAGGACGTATATACAAAAGTGTCATAGACAAAGAAAGACGTGGCGACTATCTGGGCAGGACAATACAAGTCATACCGCACATCACCGACGAGATAAAAAGGAATGTAAAATATTTGGGTAACAAATATAAATTCGACTTTGTAATTACCGAAATAGGCGGAACCGTGGGCGACATCGAATCGCTGCCCTACCTTGAAAGCATTCGCCAACTCAAATGGGAACTGGGCAAAGACGCACTATGCGTACACCTGACCTATGTCCCCTATCTGGCCGCAGCGGGCGAGCTGAAGACCAAACCCACACAACATTCGGTGAAAGAGCTGCAAAGCGCAGGTATCCAACCCGACATACTAGTACTGCGTACAGAGCATGAGCTCACCGTCAACCTGAGAAAGAAAGTGGCACTGTTCTGCAACGTAGACGAAGACGCTGTAGTGCAAAGCATAGATGCCCCCACCATATATGAGGTGCCAATCCTCATGCAGGCTCAAGGCTTGGACGCCACCATCTTGCGCAAAATGGGGCTGCCTGTAGGAGACACCCCCGGTCTGGGACCTTGGCGCGCATTTCTGGAGCGCAGGCACAAGGCGGAAGGTACCGCCCCCCTACATATCGCACTGGTCGGGAAATATGACTTGCAAGATGCCTACAAGTCCATCCGTGAGGCACTGTCACAAGCCGGCACTTACAATGACCGCAAAGTGTCGGTAGACTTTGTCAACAGCGAAAAGCTGACCGACGAAAACGTGGAAGAAAAGCTCAAAGGCATGGCCGGAGTACTGATAGGTCCCGGATTCGGCGAACGAGGCATACCGGGCAAACTGGTCGCACTGAAATACACCCGCACCCACAACGTTCCCACCTTCGGCATCTGCTTGGGCATGCAATGCATGGCCATAGAATTTGCCCGTGACGTGCTGGGATATGCCGACGCCAACTCACGTGAGATGGACGAAAAGACTCCACATAATATTATAGACATCATGGAAGAGCAGAAATCCATCACCAATATGGGAGGTACCATGCGTCTGGGAGCCTACGAGTGTGTACTTAAGAAAGGAAGCAAGGCTTACGAAGCCTACGGCACCGAACACATACAGGAACGTCACCGTCACCGTTATGAATTCAACAATCACTATAGGGAGGAATTCGAAAAAGCCGGCATGAAATGTGTGGGTATCAACCCCGAGTCCGATCTGGTAGAAATCATTGAAATGCCTTCGCTGAAGTGGTTTGTCGGCACCCAATTCCATCCTGAATACAGCAGTACCGTACTCAATCCGCATCCTCTCTTCCTCTCATTCGTTAAAGCCGCCATAGACAATGAAAAGAAGTGATGTGCCCATTAATGTATAAGCGAATATCAATAAATATCATCCGAATACATGGACAAAAATACGATTATCGGACTTGTTCTTATAGGAATACTCCTAGTAGTGTTCAGCATATTGAGCCGCCCGAGCAAAGAACAACTGGAAGCGCAACAACGCTATTACGACTCTATCACCCAAGTGCAGCAGCATGAGGCCGAACTCAAAGCAAAAGCTGAAGCCGCCCTGGCCAACGAAAGGCAGGAACAGGCCGCGAATGACTCGTCTGCGACATTCTACCGGGCACGCACCGGCGCAGACTCACTGGTAACCATCCAAAACAATCTGTTGGCACTGACCCTTTCCACCAAAGGCGGAAGCCTGCACTCGGCCGTCCTTAAGGAATACAAGGAACAGGACAAGACCACTCCCGTTCGCCTGTTTGGTGGCAAAGACGTAGTGATGAACTTCCTGTTCTACAACCAGAAGGAGACCATACAGACCAAGGACTACTTCTTCAGCGCGGTTAACTGCAACGACAGTACTGTGACCATGCGTCTGTCGGCAGACAGCACGAGCCACATAGACTTCACCTACACCCTACACCAGGACAGCTATCTGGTAGACTTTGACATACATGCGACCGGCATGGACGGAAAGCTGGCCTCCACCAACCACTACGTGGATATAGAATGGTCACAGAAAGCGCGGCAGATAGAAAAAGGCTACGTTTACGAAAACCGTCTGGCCGAGCTCACATACCGTACAATGAACGAAGACACGGACTATCTGTCGGCCGCAAAAGATGACAAGGCCGATGTGGCGGAGCCTTTGAACTGGATAGCCTACAAGAACCAGTTCTTCTCATCGGTCATGCTCTCTGACGAAGGATTCGGCAAGGCCGTCCTTGAGTCGAAGATGGAACCGCAAAACAGCGGATACATCAAACATTACTCCTCACAAATGAACACCGCCTTCGACCCGTCGGGCGAAAAGCCCACCCACATGTACTTCTACTTCGGCCCCAACCACTACAAAACGCTGACCGCCCTTGACAAGGGACGCGACAAGGACTGGGACCTGAACAAATTGGTGTACCTGGGATGGCCGCTATTCCGATGGATAAACAAATGGATTATCATCAACCTGTTTGACTGGCTGTCGGGCTGGGGGTTGGGCATGGGCGTCGTACTGCTGCTGCTCACCGTCATAGTCAAGATTGCGGTATTCCCTGCCACATGGAAAACTTATATGTCATCGGCCAAAATGCGGGTGCTAAAGCCCTATATAGAGGAGATAAACAAGAAATACCCCAAGCAGGAAGATGCCATGAAGAAACAACAGGAAATCATGACACTCTACAGCCAATACAATGTCAGCCCCATGGGAGGATGTCTGCCCATGCTGCTGCAGACACCTATCTTCATCGCGCTGTTCATGTTCATCCCGAGCGCCATTGAGCTGCGCCAGCAGAGCTTCCTGTGGGCGGACGATTTGTCCACGTATGACGCGTTCATCCACTTCCCATTCAGCATACCATTCTTGGGAAGCCACCTCAGCCTGTTCTGTCTGCTTATGACGGCCACCAACCTGCTGAACACCATATTCATGATGAAGCAACAGGATACGGGAGCCAACCCTCAGATGGCGGCCATGAAGTGGATGTCTTACCTCATGCCCGTAATGTTCCTGTTCATACTGAACAGTTATCCTTCCGGACTGAACTACTACTACTTCATTTCAACGCTCATCAGCGTGCTGACTACCATCATCCTGCGCAAGACCACAAACGAGGAGAAACTTCTGGCTCAGCTGGAAGCTAGCAAGAAAGACCTGAAGCAGATGCAGAAGAGCGGATTTGCCGCCCGTCTGGAAGCCATGCAGAAACAGGCCGAAGAAATGCAACGCCAGCGGCAACAGCAGCAAAACCGACACAAGTAAGCAAATATAACGAATATACTTAAGAAACGGATTTTTCAGCAAGAACTGACAATTAATCTGTTACATACAGCCTGCATATCTTACCCTCCGCATGAAACCATCTCACCTGACGGACGGGTAAAGATATGCAGGTTCAATTCATGTTAATAAGAAATTACTGTTATGCAAACTACCTACACCAACCGCAAGATATGGCATATAGCCTACCCCATCCTCATCAGCCTGCTGATGGAACAACTGATAGGCATGACCGACACGGCCTTCCTCGGCCGTGTCGGCGAAGTAGAACTGGGCGCGTCGGCCATAGCCGGAGTCTTTTACATGGTCATCTTCATGGTAGCCTTCGGCTTCAGCATAGGAGTGCAAATCCTTATCGCACGCCGGAACGGTGAGGGGCATTACCGTGAGATAGGACAACTTTTCTATCACGGAATATACTTCCAGACCGGACTGGCGGCCACGTTGTTCCTTCTGTCCTATCACTTCTCTCCCATCATACTCAAGCAGATAGTAGCTTCCGACCGCATATACGAGGCGGCGGTGAGCTATCTGCACTGGAGAGTGTTCGGAGCGTTCTTCTCCTTCAACGCCATTGTTTTCCGAGCGTTCTTCCTAGGTACCACACAGACCAAGACTTTGACACTCAATTCGTTGGTCATGGTACTAAGCAACGTGGTGTTCAACTATCTGCTCATCTTCGGCAATTTCGGATTTCCCGAGCTTGGTATAGCCGGTGCGGCCATAGGCTCGTCGCTAGCCGAACTAGTGTCTCTCATATTTTTCATCATCTACACGAAAAGACGGATAGACTGTACGAAATACGGTCTGGACAAAACGCCAAAGATACAGACAACCGTATTCAGCCGCATGCTGAATGTGTCTTTCTGGACCATGATACAGAACTTCTTCTCATTGTCCACATGGTTCCTGTTCTTCCTCTATATAGAGCATTTGGGAGAGCGTGCACTGGCCATCACCAACATTGTGCGCAGCGCCTCCGGACTGTTATTTGTGGTTGTCATGGCATTTGCTTCCACCTGCGGTTCTCTGGTCAGCAACCTCATTGGCCAAGGCCATGCCGAAAACGTGCCGGAACTTATACGCCGACATATCCGTCTGGCCTATATTCTGGTCATCCCCCTCATGTTGCTGTTTACCTTGTGCCCCACACTGATATTAGGCATTTACACAGATATGGCCGACCTACAGCAAGCTGCGACCTGTTCTCTCTGGGTAATGTGTACTACATATATCTTCCTTGTCCCGGCCAATGTCTACTTTCAGGCAGTGTCCGGTACCGGTAACACGCGCACCGCGCTAGCTCTGGAGCTGGGCAGCCTGCTGGTCTACACGACATACATCACGTACATCATACTGTATCTGAAGATGGACGTGGCTTTCTGCTGGACCGCTGATACAGTTTATGGCATATTCATACTCCTGTTCTGCTATCTTTACATCAGACGTGGAAAATGGATAAGCAAGATAATCTGAAGGTAGACGGAAAAAAAGAAGGTGCAACCGCATGCAAAAAAGAACGAATGCATGCGTCTGCACCTTTATCACGTAAGGAACAATACCGGACGGTCCGAAAGCGGAAGAAAAATCCCTAACCAATCTCCACTTAAGACCGGTTCCGCCCTTTCCTGTCCGCAGAATCATCTACGGTTTCCACGCCAGTCGTGCATCCTTTCCCAACGTTCGGCCTGTTTCTTCTTATAGGCTTCATATTGGTCTTTTGTCATAATTTTCTGCAGGCTGGCTTCATAAGCCTGAAAAGCGGCTTTCCTGTCTTCCGCAGTCTTTTCCCATCTGTCCGCCATAGCTTTCCTTTCCTCTTCGGTGAAATGATGTCTGCCTGCACGGACGTGCCCATGATGGCAACCACAACAATCATCGTAGACTTCCCCGCAACAGCCTGCGGACGGCCTACGCCGGTGATGCCTGTGTCCATAATAACGGCCATCTCTCATGCGAGGCATGTCGCCCATCTTCTGCATGAAAATCTCATTGGCTTCCTGAAGATCTTTTTTCTGTTTTTCATCCAGGCCATAAGTCTCGGCCATCCGTTCTGTCATACGTTCGGCCCATACCTGGGTACGTTCCTCTCTTGCAACACCGCGACGCTCATCCTGGGCTATAACGTTGCCCGTACCTGCCAAAGTGAGAGCCAGTGTCAAAAAGACTGTAATCTTAAACTTTTTCATATCAGATTCTGTTTTTCAATCAATATGTTTTTAAGACATAAAACCAGACAAAAAGTTTAATGGATATCCCGAGCTTTAACATTAAATTAGTAACTTCGCGCACGATAAAGCTGACACTCCTTTCCTCCAAGATATATTCACATGAAGGGGAAAACGGAACTATATTAATTGTATATCACGTTTTATTGCGGACTGGATTACAGTTTCCTGTGAACGGACTCACAGCTTCCTACGGACAGACAAGCACCGGAAACCGTAAGTTTTCGCTCTCAGGCATCTTTCCACACAAGGAGGAAAACCGGATAAAATCCATCAATATATAAATTATCAGTATGAAACCTACAAATTTATTGCTTATGTCTGCAATGATAGCAGCAACCTCCTGCAGTGGAGGAGCGGAAAACAGCCTGACCGGTAATGCAAATCTTATCCAACGGTCGGACATCAGAATTGAGAACAAGCGTCTGACCCCCGAAGCTCTTTGGGCTATGGGACGCATAGGTGGTGTGACACCCTCACCGGACGGGACACAGATAGCTTATACGGTAAGCTATTACAGTGTGCCTCAAAACAAGAGCAATACGGAAATTTTCGTAATGAATGCCGACGGCACAGCAAACACACAAATCACACGCGACGTCTGGCAGGAAAGCCAACCCACGTGGATAAAGGATGGCACCAAACTGGCCTACCTCAGCAACGAGAGCGGAAGTAGCCAAGTGTGGGAAATGAATCCCGACGGTACCGGACACCGGCAGCTGACACAGTATGAGGGAGACATCGAAGGCTTCTCTTTCTCACCCGACGGGAAAAAGCTGCTGTTCGTCGCACAGGTAAAGACCAGACAAAGCACTGCGGACAAATATCCCGACCTGCCCAAGGCAAGCGGCATTATCGTAACAGACCTGATGTACAAGCATTGGGACGAATGGGTGACCACCGCCCCGCACCCTTTCATTGCGGACTTTGACGGAAGCTCCATCAGCAACATCAAAGACATATTGGAGGGCGAACCCTACGAATGCCCGATGAAGCCTTTCGGAGGCATAGAGCAACTGGCCTGGAGTCCGCAATCGGACAAGATAGCCTACACCTGCCGCAAGAAGACAGGGCTGGAATATGCCCTGTCTACAGACTCGGACATCTATCTGTATGACCTCGCTACAGGCCGGACGGAGAATCTGTGCAAAGAGCATACACTCACCTGTGTTCCGGGCAGGCTGCAGCCGGACTTGGAAGGCACTCCGGGTAAAGACATCCTGGCACCGGTCAAAGAAGAGAACATGGGATACGACACCAACCCGCAGTTCTCTCCCGACGGCCGCTATATAGCCTGGCAAAGCATGGCACGCGACGGATATGAGAGCGACAAGAACCGCCTCATGGTGTTCGACCTGCAGAAAGGAGACCAGAACGGCATTTACAAATACGACGTAAGCCTCTATTTTGACACCAACGTAGACAGCTATACATGGACTCCAGCTTCAGACGGTTTCTATCTAACTGCCACATGGCACGGAACGGAACAAATCTACCGCCTCGGCCTGAATGACTGGAGAAGCGGCAAAGCTCCTGTGAAGATGACTGACGGCCTGCACGACTACGGAAGCATAGCCATTTCCGGCGACAGACTGATAGCCACGCGCCACTCCATGAGCCAGGCCGACGAAATCTACTCTCTTCCGTTACAGTATGACGGCGAATATGCCCAAGCCATGCAGCTGACCACCGAAAACAAGCACATCTACGACCAAGTGAAAATGGGAAACATCGAAAAGCGATGGATCAGAACCACCGACGGCAAGCAGATGCTCACATGGGTCATCTATCCACCACAATTCGACCCTGCCAAGAAATATCCCACTCTGCTCTATTGTGAAGGCGGGCCGCAAAGTCCGCTCAGCCAGTTCTGGAGCTACCGGTGGAACTTCCAGACAATGGCCGCACACGACTACATCATCGTAGCGCCCTGCCGTCGTGGCATGCCCGGATTCGGCACCGAATGGAATGAGGCCATAAGCGGTGACTATGGGGGACAATGTATGAAGGACCTGCTCACAGCCATAGATGAAGTATCAAAGGAACCGTTCGTCGACCGCGACCACATGGGGTGTGTGGGTGCCAGTTTCGGCGGATTTACCGTCTATTGGATGGCCGGACACCATAACAAACGTTTTAAAGCCTTCATTGCCCACGACGGCATATTCAATATGGAAATGCAATATCTGGAAACGGAAGAGAAATGGTTTGCCAATTGGGATATGGGCGGAGCCTATTGGGATAAAGGCAACATGGTCGCCCAAAATACCTTCGCTAACTCCCCCCATAAGTTTGTGGACAAATGGGATACCCCTATACTCTGCATACATGGAGAAAAAGACTACCGCATATTGGCCAACCAGGCCATGGCAGCCTTTGATGCTGCCAAAATGCGCGGCATACCCGCCGAACTGCTGATATTCCCTGACGAAAACCATTGGGTACTCAAACCTCAAAACGGCATTCTGTGGCAACGGACATTCTTTGAGTGGCTGGACAAATGGCTGAAAGAAGAGTAAGAAAGACACATACCTCCAATACCGACAGAAGGGTGAGCCGTCAGGAGCTCACCCTTCACTTTTGCTTCCTTTACATAATACTTCCTGTACAGTTTCCTGTATTCCTTTGTCTTCATGAATCTCAGAAGCCAGGCGTTAAGGCTGTCACGCAATGCAGGAGATCGTCTGTTTACCCCCCACGAATAAAACTGGTTAAAGCTGATGGCTGTAGATATGTCTATCTGAGGCAGGCTGTCTGCGGCAATCCTGGCGATACTCTCATCACATACGGCATATTCAATGTCCCCGTGTGCCACCATGGCCACTAGTTGTTCCGGGCCATATAAAGCCAGTTCATTAATATAAATGGTATCGCCTATCTCATTGCCCAGATTGCGGATACGCAGCTTTGTCGGCGAGCTTTCTTCCACATATACGGTTTTTCCGGCCAACTGCAACAAGCTTTTCACAAAGCGCGTACTGTCTTCAAGCAAATCCTTCCTACGCTGCACCAGCACCTCACGGTTCAGCATGATAGGCACTGTAAGCAGGAATGAGTCCTTCTGCTCACTGGTAGCTACAATGCCATTGGCTATCAAATCATACTGTCCGTGAAGCAGACCGTTCAAACGCCGTTCAAAGTTGGCCTCCGGCTCAATATCCAAAACAAGTCCATGGCTTCGGGCAAAAGCATTCGCCAACTCATAATGGAAGCCCGACAGGCTATCCCCTTTGACATGGAAAGCCAGCGCATTATACTCTGTAACAGCACGCAGATGTCCCGACTGCACGATGTCGGCATAATCGCGTACTTTCTTTACCGTCACCTCTTCCATACCTGCCTGCTTCTCCGGAAAAAAGAAGATGGCACCGCCAAGAGCCACCGCGACCAAAGCCGACAATTTGGATAAAATGATTTTCCGCATAGTTCGTTATCTGTTTTTGTAGACAGCCATTTAAAGAGTTGTCTGAAACGTCCTCCGTCCGGCCCATCGCAAGCATGACCACCTGCATGCCACACATACTCTGACATTGGCGGACAGATCTGCTAGTCAAAGAAGTTCCATGACACACCGATTTTCAACAATCGGGGATTTATAGGATAATGAGGAGCAAAGAATGCATTACGGTTCCCCATTCCATCATTCACATGATACATCATGGCAAACAAACGGGTACGCTTCAGATGCAAAGTGGCATATACGTTGACTATGGGGTAACCGCCTATTTTTATAGCGTTATCCGGATTCTGGACATTGAAGTGCTGTATAGCCGGTGTGTAAGCCGGTGCGTTATACTCGGTAAAGTAGCGCACGTCGGCTCCCAATTGTACTGTCAGCACTTTCTTGAACAGCTTACCCAATATGTAGAAATTGTGATAAAGCGAAAAGTCGGGCAAGGGCAGCACACGCTCATTGCTTGATTTCTGCCATGTCACTTCATTATCCAGATGGAATACCCCCAATTTGAAATCCTGCTTCAATGTGGCGTCTATTATCTGAACACTTCCCCCCTGCTGGGTTGGCATGGCATTCGGGCCGAAATAGGTATAATTTGTCACATTCTCTACTCCGGCTCTCAGATTGGTCTTCCATCTGTTGATATTAAGTTCACCTTCCACACGCATACGGAATTCCTTGTCAAAGTTGTTGTCCCAATAATAATGATTGGAATGGTAATGTCGCATATAAAAGGAAGGCAGCGTATTGGTTATATGCCCCCGCGCAAAGAAATTCACCGTATCTTTTCCCAACCTGAAGTTCAAATCGGTTGCGGCCTTCACCCGGAATTGTCCTAAAGCCTGCCCCAGCACCCCAATCTCTCCTGTCACGTTATAATGCCAGGTCTCCCCCTGACGCTTGGCCAATTCACCTCCGACAAACACTTCCTGCTCCGTATATCTGACGGGGCGTTGGAACGCACCTGCCGTAGAATCTCCCATGAGGTCATAACGGCTGAATGTATGCGATATATAAGCGGTAAGACCAGCTTTAGCATATTTATTGAACCCTTCCAACAAGGCAATGCCAAACGTGTTCTTTATACTCAATGCCACCGTTGTGTCATTGCTCATTCCGTTCTGATAAAACGTGTTAAGATAAGCGTCGGCCGCTTCCATACCGGAACGGAACCGGTGACTGGTACGCTCCACCTTAAATGTGTGGATAAAGCTGGTGACGGGCACAAATTCTTTGGTCCTTACGGTATCCATAGCCACCGCCGCCGGCAACAGACTGTCTGCGGCTAAAGCCACGCTGTCGGCTTTCCCGTCCATACTTGCCAATGTCGCCCCGGACTTCTTCTGGCCGTCTTCCTTAGGCTGGAACTTCACCACCTCACGTTCAAATCCAAGGCGGTAGCGGTGAGTCAGATATACGTAAAAGTTATGGTTGCGGTTAGATGTCTCTTCCATAGCCACGGGGATATATTGCGAGCCTCCCATATCTTCCATCTCTTCGGGACGGGTAATGTAGCGGTCGTCTGTGATACCGCCATTCTCGTTCATCTTGAAAAAAAAGTTGTTGTACATGGCATGCATCTGATACTTCTTACCTATATAGCTGGCAAACAATCCGGCGTTGAAATGCGAAGCCGACTGGTTGGCATAATATCCACGTCCATACAGATAGTCAAAGTTGAATCCTACAGCAAGCCTTTTGTTTACGTTTACTGAGAAATAAGCTTTAAAACGCTCCTCACCATTCGTCTTGCTTCCTCCTTTGTAATAAGTAAGATTGGTAAACGGTATGTTGCTGTTGGTAAAACGAAGCTGGTCCGGATGGAAAAAGAAGCTGGAAAACGGTTCCACAAAATAGCCCGTTCCGGCATTCCCCATATAACGTTCACTGAATATGCGCGACAGGCGGGCGGTCCCCAGATTGGCCAGATAATTATAATGTCCGGTCATTCCCTCTACCAGGTTGGTGTTCTGGAAATTCAATATGGTTGTGTCTACAGGCACACGTTCCTGCACTCCAAGCAATTCGCTTACCCTCCACATGTAAAGCTTAGGTGGCGGAGCCTGGATGTCCACACTGTCCTCCAGATTATCCGGCTGACGGTTAGGGTCAATCTGGTTGCCATACTGGTCGCGTGCCCCCAGTCCCTGATTGTTCAGATTCATGGGTGTTTGTGCCATTACCTCTGCCGTCATGGTCAGAAGGAACAGCAAAAAACATGTCAGCGTAGTCTTTTTCATAATCAGGGGCAAAGATACAATTAAAATTCCATCCGCACCTGTTTGTTACATTTTTTAGAGCCTGTTTTTACACCTTGCCACATATGCTTGTATTCGTTCCGGCAAAAAAAAGATTCCTCCGGCATAGTAAGAAGATATTTGCCGAACAGACCCGCCCTGTGAATCCGTACACAGCTTTCTGTGGACAGGTCCGCAGCTTGGTGCAGACCCATTCACAGGAAGCTGTGAACCCATTCGCACCGGACGGCAGACAGATGACCCGCCAAACGGTCTTTCCCACATGAGACTGTTTGCCGCAACTCCGCTTATGGTAATCGGTATTATATAATAAGGTGTAATTCTTCCAAGCCTTTTTCATGACAAATCTGCCCATGGTACCCGACAGACAGCCGTCTGGTGCTATTTTAAAAGCACAGACATGTATGCCAAGCTTTATATATACACCATGGGAAGTTAACATAAAATAAATATCCGCAATCGTCCTAATCAGTAAATTCTATGTTTGGAGACCTACGAGTTTGCCATCACGGTAGACAACTCCGGCTTGTCCGCCCACCGGGTGATTGTACGGGAACGTGAGCCTTACCGATTTGAAGCGGCGGATTGCGAAGACTTTGTTTCGGATAACGTAGGTGAAGCGGTCACAAAGTTTTGGAACGCTCCGCGTTACAACTTCTTCAATGTATCGCTCAAAAGCAAAGCAGGGAAATGGTCGGCACAAAACATTGCTGACCAGTACACCAATAAAGGTATATTGACGTTTACAGGCCCGACTCTCTATTCCCCTCCCGCCATTCGCAGAGGAGAGGCAGTGCGGCTTAAAGGTTCTGTAAACCTTCCCAGCCTATTTCGTTTGCTTTGTTTATGGGCATGCTGCGGAGGCCATGTGCCTTTTTACACATGATATCTTGAATTCCCTACTTTCATGGGAACAGTCTGGAAAACCTATGTCTCATCATTAAGGAAAGACAAACTATATGACTTGACGAGTGTATGATTAGTAATCGTACAAGATAGCGTTCATATGCATCAGGGACATGAGGTTCGTGCACCGTTTCCGTAACCGGCTTTCCGAACCGGCCCTTTTCATGTGCCCCAGGAAAAAGCCTTGAACACAGGAACCGGGTTTTGTGTCCCGGCATCGAACCCGAACCACCAGCCGCCGTCTGCCCCAGCAGGAAGGAAGCACAGTCTGAGTGAGGGATGATATATGCCATATTCCACCGTCCAATGTACAGGAGGCTGCACATGTTTGGTTCTGACCCGGACGGCAGGCTTTTTCTTGAGTGACATGCCCGCCTCAATCCAGGCCATAGTGGCGGAAATAAGAAAGGACGGACGATGACTGCTGCAATACTCAAACAAGACCAAGCCCCTTTTCTCCACACTCATGGATACGTCATGCAGATTTCTCTCCTCCAGATAAGCCTGGAAGGAAGATAGGAAAGTCCGGTCGCTGACCATCAGCCTCCGCATAAGGTCTTGCCATGCCGACGTGTTGTAAAACAGGTCAAGCATACGGGAAAGGCGGGCGGCTTTCTGCAGTTCCGTCGGTGTCCACTGTGGAGTGCGCAACACCTCATATGGCGGAAATGGGGCATAACTCATTCCCCACTCCGCCGCATGCCTGCGCATGGCGGTTCCGGGAAGCACCTTCAAAGACTCCAACTGTATTTCCCCGGCATGATAGGATGCCAACGTACATACATCTTCCAGCAAAGCCTGATAGGTGTAGCGCGGAAGTCCGGCTATAAGGTCAGCATGCGTCACCATATTGGGAAGAGAACACAAGAAGCGCAAGCCTTCCAAAGACATCTCCAAGCTGCCTTTCCGTCCACACCCGTCCAGTACCTCCTGTCGGAGGCTTTGGATGCCGGCTTCCACATGAAGCAGTCCGTGAGGCAAAGAGCGCAATGCCTTACGCACATCTTCCGTGAGTAAGGCAGGATGGACTTCTACATGGAACCTCATCTGTGGAGCGTAGGCGGAAAGCAGTTCCAACATGGCTATGGTGCGGTGGGAAGAAGCATTGAACGTGCGGTCAAGCAAGCGCACATCCTTCACTCCCCGGCAAAACGCATTATCCAAACGCCTCTTCACCGCAGTGAGAGGTAAGGTACGAACCGGTTTTTCTCCTCCGCTTACGCAGAAAGAACAAGTGTTGAAGCACCCCCGGACAGTCTCTATCTGGATAAAGGGCTTGTCCCAACGGAAAAAAGGACTGCTCTCAGGTGGCATCAGGCTGTCGAAACGACGCACACGAGCCAGGCCATTATCATGATAACCATCCTTATCCATGTAGCAGAGTCCCTTTACGTGGCTCCATTCGTCCATACAGTCCCACACAGACAGCCATTGCGGCACCGACTCCTCGCCTTCGCCTCTGAACACGCAGTCTATAAAAGGGTAAGTCCTCAGATAACGCCCGTTATCGCCTAGAAACTCCGGCCCGCCAAGTGCAACGACACATGCGGGCATCAACGCCTTCAGACGCGAGACAATATGCAGCAGAAGCTCATGGTTGAATAGCCAAGCCGTAGCCAGCACAATGTCCGGCGACAGAGAACAAGCTTCGGCCACCATCCGTCCCGGATACTCAGCTATACTTCCGGTCACTACAGCCCATTCCATTTCTTTCTTGTCCATTACCTGGGCATGAATGGCAGGCAAAGCCAACGATGAATGTGAATAAGAACAGTTCAGATCCAACCACACTATCTTCATAAGCGTTCCCTTTTTCCTTACTCTTTCGTTATTTCACCCGCCAGGTCGGAATTCATCAGCCTGCGCACCTCTTTGACCGTCAGTTTGTGTCCCAACAGGAACATCAGCTTGGTCACGGCACATTCTGGCGTGCTGTCGTACCCACTTATCACACCGGCCTGAAGCAGCTGTAATCCCGTCTCATAACGTCCCATTTCCACCGCTCCAGTAGGACACTGAGTTATGTTCACTATCACGATGCCACGCTCCGTGGCATCTCTCAGTTGAGCGATAAACCAATCTTTCTGAGGAGCGTTGCCCGAGCCAAAAGTCTTCAGCACAACAGCTTTCAACCCAGGGGCATGCAGCACGGAATGGATGATGCTCTCCCTGATACCAGGAAACAGTGTAAGCACCACCACATTGGTATCAAACAGATAGTGAGGTTTCATCCCCCTTCCCGGGTCAGGTCTTCGGATAAGATGCTCGTTATATCTTATATGGACGCCGGCTTTTGCCAAAGAGGAATAGTTGAAAGAGCGGAAAGCGTTGAAATTCTCCGCGTTGATTTTCGTTGTCCTGTTGCCACGCATCAGTTCGTTCTCAAAAAATATGCAGACTTCTGGAACTATCGGCGTGCCGTCGGGATGTTTGGCCGCAGCAATCTCAATGGCCGTGATAAGATTTTCCTTTCCATCGGTCCGCAACGTGCCTATCGGCAGTTGCGAACCGGTAAGAATGACCGGCTTGCCCAGATTCTCCAGCATGAAGCTCAACGCCGAAGCCGTATATGCCATGGTATCCGTTCCATGAAGGATGACGAAACCGTCGAAATACTCATAATTATAATTGATAATTTTCACTATCTTGGCCCACAGCACAGGCTCCATGTCCGACGAATCTATAGGTGGATCGAACTGGTAGGAAGATATGCGGTAGTTAAAACGTTTCAGTTCCGGAACATGTTTCAGCAACTGGTCAAAATTGAAACTCTCCAAAGCACCGGTCTCCGGATTCTCTATCATACCTATCGTACCTCCGGTATAGATCAACAACACAGACGGACATTCCATTCTCATACACCTTACCTTATTAACAGGAATATCTGCAAGACCCGCCGCTTGGAAAACAAGAGGCAAACCAAATGCCCGACAGCGCACGCTCACACGGACATGCAAGACAAAAGCAGATTTTCCTTCATTGTTTTAATGAAATCAGTTGCAAATATACGAAGTTCAGGCATGAAACCAACGACAAACACAGAGAAGATTCCGAGAACTAAGGAGAAAGCCACATGATGCCGACCCATACACAGCACGCTGCGAACCCATACACAGCATACAGTAAACCCACTCACAGGAAGGTATGAACCCATTCACAGGAGGCAGTAGACGATTACATAGCAAAGAACTGAAAATCAACAATATATCCAGACAGTATAATATAGCTCATATCAGAGAGAACACAGCATTTGCAGTTTTTTTCAAAAATAACCGGTTTTAATATTATCAATATGACACAATTTTATCTATATTTGCAGCCGTTTAATAGCAATATAGAATTATATATAACATTATAACATCAAAAACCACAATGACAAAAGAATTATGTAAAAGCAAAGTAGAAAAACAGCAGAACCTGTATTCGGGGTCCAACGAACACGACGCCTGTGGCGTTGGCATGGTAGTCAACATACATGGGAACAAATCACATGAACTGGTAGACTCCGCCTTGCGTGTGCTGGAAAACATGAGACACAGGGGAGCGGAAGGAGCTGACAACAAGACAGGAGACGGAGCGGGAATCATGTTGCAAATACCCCATGAATTCATACTGCTTCAAGGCATACCTGTTCCGGAAAAAGGAAGATACGGTACCGGACTGTTCTTTTTACCCAAGAACGAAAAGGAGCAGGCCGACATACTCAGCATCGCAATAGAGGAAATAGAAAAAGACGGACTCACCCTGATGCACCTGCGCAATGTTCCGACGCATCCTGAGATATTGGGTGAAACCGCACAGATGACCGAACCCGACATCAAACAGGTGTTCATCACCGGATTTGCAGACAACAGCGGAGCCGACAAGCGCTTGTATCTAATAAGAAAAAGGATAGAAAACCGTGTGAGACTGTCGGATATCCCGTCGCGAAAAGACTTCTACATCGTATCCTTGTCTACGAAAAACATCATCTATAAAGGGATGTTGTCGTCCATGCAACTGCGCAACTATTACAGCGACCTGACCAACAGTTATTTCACTAGCGGGCTGGCTTTGGTGCACTCGCGCTTCAGCACCAACACATTCCCCACATGGAGTTTGGCACAACCATTCCGCCTGCTGGCCCACAACGGCGAGATAAACACCATACGTGGCAACCGGAGCTGGATGGAGGCAAGGGAAAGCGTGTTGTCCACACCCGCCTTGGGCGACATCAAGGCTATACACCCCATCATACAGCCTGGCATGAGCGACAGTGCATCGCTGGACAACGTACTGGAATTTCTCGTCATGTCCGGACTCAGCCTGCCCCATGCCATGGCCATGCTCGTGCCGGAATCTTTCAATGAAAAAAATCCCATAAGCGAAGAGCTGAAGGCGTTTTATGAGTACCACTCCATACTGATGGAGCCATGGGACGGTCCGGCCGCCCTGCTCTTCAGCGACGGACGCTATGCAGGAGGCATGCTTGACAGAAACGGTCTGCGTCCGGCACGTTACCTAATAACCCGTAAGGGAATGATGGTAGTGGCCAGTGAAGTGGGAGTAATGGACTTCGAACCAGGCGACATCATGGAAAAGGGAAGACTTCAACCCGGGAAAATACTGATGATAGATACAGAAAAAGGGGAGATATACTACGACGGAGAGCTGAAACGCCAGCTTGCGGAAGCCAAACCTTACAGGACCTGGCTTGCCAACAACCGGATAGAGCTGGACGAACTGAAAAGCGGACGAAAAATCGCCCGCGATGTGGAACACCACGAAGCCATGTTAAGGGTCTTCGGATACTCACGTGAAGATATAGAGCGCATCATCATGCCCATGGCACAGAACGGAACAGAGCCTGTAAGCGCCATGGGCAACGACACCCCGCTGCCTGTACTCAGCGAACGTCCACAGCTTCTATACAATTACTTCAGACAACAGTTCGCACAAGTCACCAATCCACCCATAGACCCCATACGCGAAGAGCTGGTCATGTCGCTTACCGAATACATCGGTGCGGTAGGCATGAACATCCTCACCCCAAGCGAAAGCCATTGCAAGATGGTAAAACTGAACCATCCCATACTGAACAACACCCAACTGGACCTTTTATGCAACATCCGTTACAAAGGATTCAACACCATAAAACTGCCAATCGTATTCGAAGCCGCAAAAGGAGCCTCCGGACTGCAGAAAGCCTTAGGAGACTTATGTAAGAAAGCGGAAGATTCGGTCAACGAAGGAGCGAATTACATTGTGCTGACAGACCGTCAGGTAGATGAAAGCCACGCGCCTATCCCATCGCTACTGGCCGTAAGTGCCGTACACCATCACCTTATTTCCGTAGGCAAGCGCGTACAAACCGCACTGATAGTGGAAAGCGGAGAAATACGCGAAGTGATGCATGCGGCCCTGTTGCTTGGCTTCGGAGCCAGTGCGTTGAATCCCTACATGGCTTTTGCCATTCTGGACAAGCTTGTAACCGGAAAAGACTTGCAACTGGATTATGCCACAGCAGAAAAGAACTACATCCGGGCCATATGCAAAGGATTGCTGAAAATAATGAGCAAGATGGGGATAAGTACCATACGTTCCTACCGGGGAGCCAAAATCTTTGAGGCCATAGGACTGGGAGAGGAACTGAGCAACACCTATTTCGGAGGTCTGCCTTCGCCCATTGGAGGCATAGGACTGAACGAAATAGCCAAAGACGTGCTGGCCTTCCACAGCCAAGGCCTGCAGCTGCTGAAAGACGAAGGATGGAGCGTGAGCCACAATAAAACTTATGAAGCCCCCTTGCTTCCCAACAAAGGACTGCATGCTTACCGCAAGGACGGAGAGCGCCACGCCTGGACACCCGAAGTCATTACGGCGCTGCAACTAGCCACACGCACCGGCGACTATTCCAAATTCAAGGAATTCACCCGTCTGGCCGACCGGAAGGCAGCACCCATATTTCTGCGCGACTTTCTGGATTTCCGCCATGCCCCCATACCGCTGGAACGAGTAGAACCAGAGGAAAACATAGTAAGGCGTTTCGTGACGGGAGCCATGTCGTTCGGAGCCATCAGCCAAGAAGCTCATGAAGCTTTGGCCATGGCCATGAACAGCCTCCACGCACGGAGCAATACAGGAGAAGGCGGCGAGGACCATGCACGGTTCGGAACCGACAAGAACTCTGCCGTCAAGCAAGTCGCATCGGGACGTTTCGGAGTCACAACAGAATATCTGGTCAATGCAGACGAAATCCAAATCAAGATAGCCCAAGGTGCAAAGCCCGGAGAAGGAGGACAATTGCCCGGCTTCAAAGTAGACAAAGTCATTGCCAAGACGCGCCATTCCATTCCCGGCATATCGCTCATTTCACCGCCTCCTCATCACGACATCTATTCGATAGAAGATCTGGCACAACTCATTTTCGACCTGAAGAATGTAAATCCACATGCAAAAATCAGTGTCAAATTAGTGGCAGAGAGTGGTGTGGGGACAATAGCCGCCGGTGTAGCCAAAGCCAAGGCGGACCTCATTGTCATCTCCGGGGCGGAAGGAGGAACGGGAGCCTCGCCTTCCAGCTCCATACGTTATGCGGGCATATCGCCTGAACTAGGACTGAGCGAAACCCAGCAAACGCTGGTCCTAAACGGGCTGAGGGGACAGGTCACACTACAGACAGACGGGCAACTGAAAACCGGACGCGACGTCATACTCATGGCCTTACTGGGAGCCGAAGAATATGGTTTTGCCACAGCAGCCCTTATTGTGCTAGGATGTATCATGATGCGCAAATGCAACCTGAACACTTGCCCGGTAGGCGTGGCGACACAAAACGAGGAACTGCGCAAACGCTTCATGGGACGGAGCAAATATGTAACCAACTACTTCACCTTTCTGGCAAGAGAAGTCCGTGAATACCTGGCCCAAATTGGTGCGGAACATTTAGATGATATCATAGGACGCACCGACCTGATTGTGCGCAAGGACACGGAGTATGAATCAGACAAGACCAGACTGCTCTCATTCGACAAGCTGCTGGCACGTATTCCCGGCCATGCCGCCATTCACCATGTCACAAACCAACAGCATGGTCTGGAGCATGTGAAAGACACTGAAATAATCAAGGCCTCCCGGCCGGCATTAGACAACAGGCAGGAAGTGTCATTGGAATATACCATAGCCAATACCGACCGTGCCGTAGGCGCAATGCTTTCCGGCATCATTGCCCGGAAGTATGGTGCAGAAGGATTGCCGCCACATACACTGAACATACGTTTTAAAGGCTCTGCTGGGCAAAGCTTCGGAGCATTTCTGATGCCGGGAGTAAGTTTCAAGCTTGAAGGCGAAGCCAATGACTATCTGGGAAAAGGGTTGAGCGGAGGACACATTGCGGTATTGCCTCCCATCCGAAGTAATTTCAACGCCGAAGACAACACGATAGCCGGCAACACGCTGCTCTATGGCGCCACTTCAGGAGAAGTCTACATAAACGGACGGGCAGGAGAACGTTTCGCCGTACGCAACTCGGGAGCCATAGCCGTAGTGGAAGGCGTAGGCGACCATTGTTGCGAGTACATGACCGGAGGCCGCGTGGTAGTACTGGGACAAACGGGAAGGAACTTTGCGGCAGGAATGTCTGGAGGAGTGGCCTATGTGTGGAACAAAAACGGAAACTTTGACTACTTCTGCAACATGGACATGGTTGAACTGTCTCTTATTGAAGAGGCCTCTTACCGACGTGAGTTACATGAACTTATCCGTCAACATTACCTGTATACAGGCTCAAAACTGGCCAGACTGATGCTGGACGACTGGAACCGGTACGCGGAACAATTCATCCAAGTCGTGCCGATAGAATACAAGAAAGTATTGCAAGAAGAACAAATGAGGAAGCTCCAACAAAAGATAGCGGACATGCAACGCGATTACTGAACTTCATCTTAAACCACTGGACAACATCACTAAATTCTTTTTCAAACCATGGGAAATCCTAAAGCATTTCTGACCATACCCCGGCAAGAAGCCGGATACAGACCTGTACACGAACGTGTTACAGACTTCAGCCAAGTAGAACAGACACTGAACACACATGAACGTAAGCTGCAAGCTTCGCGTTGCATGGATTGTGGCGTGCCATTCTGCCACTGGGCCTGCCCCTTGGGCAACAAACCGCCTGAATTTCAAGATGCCCTTTACAAAGGCAAATGGCGGGAAGCATACAGTATATTATCTGCCACCAACGATTTTCCCGAATTCACGGGACGCATATGCCCCGCCCTATGCGAGAAAGCCTGTGTCCTTCAGCTATCGTGCGCAGAACCTGTCACGATACGCGAAAACGAAGCAGCCATAGCCGAAGCCGCATTCAGAGAAGGATATATCAAACCCCGACAAGTACGCCGAAATGGAAGAAGTGTAGCAGTCATCGGCGCAGGCCCTTCGGGACTGAGTGCTGCAACAAGACTTAACGCCATGGGATATCATGTCACCATCTTTGACGAGAACGAACGGCCGGGAGGATTGTTACGCTACGGCATTCCGAATTTCAAACTGGACAAGAGTGTGATAGACAGAAGGATGAAACTGCTTCACGCAGAGGGAATAGATTTCAAAATGGGCATCCGAATATATCTGGAACAACTTCCGGGAGGATTTGACGCTTACGCCCTTTGCACGGGAACACCGGACGCACGCGACCTGAACATCCCCGGCCGTGATCTGAAAGGTATCCATATGGCTTTGGAGCTGTTAGGAAAACAAAACCGCCTTCTTGATGGAGAGGATATCCCGGCAGAACAACAGGTAAATGCCAAAGGACGGAATGTGCTGGTCATAGGAGGAGGTGACACCGGAAGCGATTGCGTAGGTACAGCCATCCGCCAAGGAGCAACCGGAGTGACCCAAATAGAAATCATGTCCGAACCGCCCGTAGGCTACAATCCCGAAACTCCATGGCCACAATGGCCCCGCATACTCAAAACCACATCCAGTCATGAAGAAGGCTGCATACGCAGATGGGCGTTGGCCTCCCAACGTTTCTTAGGTAAGAACGGACGGGTCTGTGGTGTAGAAGTAGAGGAAGTGCAATGGACACCAGAACGCACCATGCAGCCTACAGGGCATAAAGAAGTGATAGAAACCGATATGGTATTCCTTGCCATGGGCTTTACCAAGCCCAAGTTACCCGAACTTCCGGCCAATGTATTTGCAGCCGGAGACGCTTTGCAAGGAGCAAGCCTAGTAGTCCGCGCTTTGGCGGATGGACGCAGAGTAGCCGGAAGCATAGACAAGTTCCTTAAAACCCAGAAATAAAACATATCATTGACCAACAGACTGAACTTTATATTATTATGTGTGGAATAACAGGTATATTAAATATAAGCCAACAGACAGCACAACTCCGGAACAAAGCTCTGCAAATGGCACGGAAAATACGTCACCGAGGACCGGACTGGAGCGGAATCTATGTCGGTGGCTCGGCCATATTGGCGCATGAAAGACTTTCCATTGTAGACCCCCAATCCGGACGGCAACCCCTATATTCTCCTGACCGCAAACAGGTATTGGCTGTAAATGGAGAAATATATAACCACCGCGACATAAGAACCAGATATGCGAATAAATACGATTTCCAGACAGGCTCCGACTGCGAAGTCATTCTGGCTCTGTATAGAGAGAAGGGTACGGACTTTCTAGAAGACCTTAATGGCATATTTGCTTTCGCCCTATATGACGAGGAACGGAACGAATACCTGCTTGCACGTGACCCCATAGGTGTCATTCCCCTCTACATCGGAAAAGACAAAGAGGGACATATCTACTTCGGCAGCGAACTGAAAGCCTTGGAGGGATTCTGTGACGAATACCAATCATTTCCGCCGGGACATTACTATTGGAGCAAGGAAGGTAAGATGCACCGCTGGTACAAACGGGACTGGATGGATTTCAACGCACTTGAAGCAAAACTATCCGGACATCCGCTCCAGACCGAAGCCCAAGCCTCACAAGCCATCAGGCTCTCCCTTGAAGCTTCCGTACAAAGACAACTGATGAGTGACGTGCCATATGGGGTCCTGCTGAGTGGAGGTCTGGACTCATCGGTCATTTCGGCCATCGCGAAAAAATATGCCGCCAGACGCATAGAAACCGGAGGCGCCAGTGAAGCATGGTGGCCACAACTGCACTCCTTTGCCATAGGACTGAAGGGAGCTCCCGACTTGGCAAAAGCCCAAGAGGTAGCCCGATATATAGGCACAATACATCACGAAATAAATTATACCATACAGGAAGGACTGGATGCCTTACGCGACGTGATATACTACATAGAAACCTATGACGTGACCACCGTGCGTGCCTCCACACCCATGTATCTGTTGGCAAGAGTCATCAAATCAATGGGAATAAAGATGGTACTCAGCGGTGAAGGAGCCGATGAAATTTTTGGCGGATACCTCTATTTCCACAAAGCGCCTACCGCACAAGCCTTCCACGAGGAAACGGTACGCAAACTGTCCAAACTCCATCTATACGACTGCCTGCGTGCGAACAAAAGTCTGGCTGCCTGGGGAGTGGAAGGTAGGGTACCGTTTCTGGACAAGGAATTTCTGGACACAGCCATGAACATAGACCCTGCACTCAAGATGTGCCCCGGACGCACTATTGAAAAGAAAGTGCTACGCGATGCCTTTGCCGACATGCTGCCTCAAAGCATTGTAAAAAGACAGAAAGAACAATTCTCCGACGGAGTGGGATATTCTTGGATAGACACCCTGAAATCCATAACTTCTGCAAGCGTAAGCGATGAACAAATGGCACACGCGAAAGAGCGTTTCCCTATCAACCCGCCACGCAATAAGGAAGAATACTATTACCGCAGTATCTTTGAAGAGCACTTTCCAAGTATGAGTGCCGCATTGACCGTTCCAAGCGTTCCAAGTGTAGCCTGTTCCACGGCTGAGGCTTTGGCTTGGGACGAATCCTTTAAGGGACAAAACGAACCAAGCGGACGGGCTGTAACCGATGTGCATACCGACGCTTACGACATATAGCCGTGGGGAAGTAACAGTTTTATCTTAAAACAAGGTGATATTGTTTTAATTCACAAACATACTCACCCGTATATCATCAAATAGAAACCCTAATAAAAAATAAAATAAAAAAGATAGCATATATGACATATATACCACCATAACGACGTATATTTGCAGCATAACAAAGCAAAAAGATAGCAAATTAACCACATACACTACAGAATGTCAAACATAGTCCATTTCACCAAAATGCAAGGAACAGGCAATGACTATATATACGTAGATACCATGCGCTGTCCGTTGACCCATCCTGAACAGAAAGCCTTGGAATGGAGCAAACCTCATACCGGAATCGGAAGTGACGGATTGGTCCTGATCACTTCTTCAGACAAAGCCGATTTCGGCATGCGCATATTCAATGCCGACGGCTCGGAAGCCATGATGTGTGGCAACGCCAGCCGGTGTATTGGAAAATATGTATATGACAAAGGGCTGACCCGGAAAACTCATGTGACACTGGAGACTCTTTCCGGCATCCGGACACTGACCTTGCACGTGGAAGACGGGAAAGTAGGCCTTGTAACTGTAGACATGGACACACCGGCCCCCTATCCGGCCGATTATGACGGCAAAGGAGCACGTCCCATGATAGAACAGCCCATCAGTGTCAGGACACAATGTTACAAAGGCACTACGGTGTCCATGGGCAATCCGCATCTGGTCATATTCGTGGACGACATAGCCCAAACGGACATCCATACGGCTGGCCCCATACTGGAAAGGCACCCTCTGTTCCCCGGACGTATCAACGTGGAATTCGCCCAGATTCTGGCCGACGGCTCCATCAGGATGCGCGTATGGGAACGGGGGTCCGGAATTACCCAAGCTTGCGGAACAGGAGCGTGCGCCACAGCCGTAGCAGCCTGCCTCACCCGGCGGACAGGACGGAGCTCGGACGTCATAATGGATGGAGGGACCCTGCATATCGACTGGGACGAGACCTCCGGCCACGTACTGATGACAGGACCTGCGGCGGAAGTATTCGAAGGTACGATAGAAGTTACAGACTGAAGACTATACTTAAACTTAAAACAACACATATGGCATTAGCAAACGAACATTTCCTCAAGCTGCCGGGAAGTTATCTGTTCTCGGACATAGCCAAGAAGGTGAATTCCTTCAAAATAACACACCCCAAGCAGAACCTTATCAGACTGGGGATAGGCGATGTGACACGTCCGCTGCCACCGGCTTGCATAGAAGCCTTGCATAAAGCGGTAGACGAAATGTCCGAGGCCGACACCTTCCACGGATACGGGCCTGAGCAAGGCTACGGATTCCTTATAGAGGCAATAATAAAAAACGACTATCTGCCAAGGGGCATACACCTTACTCCTGCGGAAGTATTCATCAACGACGGGGCCAAAAGTGATACGGGAAATATCGGCGACATTCTCCGACATGACAACAGTGTGGGAGTGACAGACCCCATATATCCTGTATACATAGACAGCAACGTAATGTGCGGACGGGCAGGAATACTCCAAGACAACGGAAAATGGAGCAATGTGACATACATGCCATGTACGGCTGAGAACGGCTTTATTCCGGCCATCCCGGAAAAGCGCATAGATATTGTGTACCTATGCTATCCGAATAATCCGACAGGAACCACCCTGACCAAAGCCGAACTGAAGAAATGGGTGGACTACGCCTTGGATAACGACACGCTAATCCTGTTCGATGCCGCTTACGAAGCCTTCATACGCGAAGAAGACGTGCCCCACTCCATCTACGAAATAAAAGGAGCCAAGAAGTGTGCCATAGAGTTCCGGAGCTTCTCCAAGACTGCCGGATTTACCGGAATGCGCTGTGGATACACCATAGTGCCCAAGGAGCTGACAGGAGCCACGCTCACAGGAGAACGCATCGCACTGAACGGACTATGGAACCGGCGCCAGTGCACCAAATTCAACGGAACCAGCTACATAACCCAAAGGGCCGCCGAGGCTATCTACACGCCGGAAGGGAAACGGCAAATTAAGGAGAACATAGACTATTATTTGGACAATGCCCGCACCATGAAGGAAGAACTGGCTGCTGCCGGACTGCAGACTTACGGCGGAACCAATTCGCCTTATATCTGGCTGAAGACACCTGACGGAACCGATTCATGGAAATTCTTCGAACAGATGCTCTATGAAGCCTATGTGGTGGGCACACCCGGAGTAGGATTCGGACCAAGCGGGGAAGGATACATGAGACTGACCGCCTTCGGCACGCACGAAGACTGCCAGGAAGCCATGTACCGCATACGCAAGTGGCTGGGATGACACACACAAGCAAAGCCTCAGCAGAAAGAAAGTAAAGCGCTTACTATATATAACAAGCGGAACGGCCATCCGCACATACTACAACTTAACAAATACACTACTACAATGAAGACCAGACATGTACATTGGAAGCCCGCAGTCATGGCACTGCTAGCCGCAACGTTGCCCCACATGGCAACGGCTCAGGACAAAGTAGAAGCATCGGCAGGAGCCGATCTGGTAAGCGGATACATCTGGAGAGGACAAGACTTGGGAGGAGTGAGCATACAGCCCGCACTGTCCCTGGCATACAAAGGTTTCAGCCTGGGAGCATGGGGATCGGTGGGAATCAACCGCGAAGACACCAAGGAACTGGACCTCACGCTGGGATATGCTACGAGAGGATTCAGCATAGCGGTCACCGATTATTGGTTCGACAACGGATACGGATACTTCCACTACAAGGCACACCAGACCAGCCACGTCCTGGAAGCGCAGGTGGGATACGACTTCGGGGTGGCCGCCATAAACTGGTACACCAACTTTGCAGGCAATGACGGCAGGAATAAGGACGGCGACAGAGCCTACTCCTCCTATGTGACGCTTTCTGCTCCATTTCGGCTGGGAGGATTGGACTGGAATGCCGAGGTGGGGGCCGTGCCTTGGGCCACAGACTTCTACAATGGGGGAACCGACGGATTCGCCGTATGCAATGTAAGCCTCTCTGCTGAAAAGGCGGTAAGAATCACCCGACAGTTCAGCCTCCCGCTGTTCGCCAAGGCCACATGGAACCCGCGCACCGAGGGTGCCTACCTGGTTGTCGGACTGAGCCTGTAAGGCAACGGCAAGCCAAACCACAGATACATATACTAAAAAAGACTTGAGACATGAAAAAGATTGAAGCCATCATCCGCAAGACCAAGTTCGAGGAGGTCAAGGAAGCGCTGCTGCAAGCAGACATCGAATGGTTCTCTTACTACGACGTAAGAGGAGTGGGAAAAGCCCGACAGGCACGCATCTACCGGGGAATAATGTACGACACCAGCTCCATAGAACGCATTCTCATCTCCATTGTAGTCCGTGACAAAAATGCGGAAAAGACCGTACAGGCCATACTGAAGGCGGCACGGACAGGAGAGATAGGCGACGGACGCATATTCGTCATCCCCATAGAAGACGCCATACGCATACGGACCGGAGAGCGGGGAGACATCGCCCTCTACAACGCCGAACAGGAACGGTGAGGCACAAACCACAAGTAACAGAAAACCACAAGTACAAGTACAACTGATAACAAAGATTGGATTATGGATACTACAATACTCGACAGCGGAAACACCGCATGGATCATGATTTCGTCCGTTCTGGTACTGCTCATGAGCATACCGGGCATAGCCCTCTTCTACGGAGGACTGGTAAGACAGAAGAATGTGCTGAGCATCATCATGCAGACACTGTTCCTCGTGGCTGTGGTCAGCATTCTGTGGATAGCTTTCGGTTACAGCTGGGCTTTCGGCACCGGATTCGCCGCAAGCGGAAGCCCCTGGGAAGCGCTCATCGGAGGCTTTGACAAGGCATTCCTCCACGGCATCACCACAGATACGCTCACCACGGGACAGATTCCGGAACTGGCCTTCGTCATGTTCCAGTGCATGTTCGCCATCATCACGCCCGCACTCATTCTGGGAGCCTTTGCCGAACGCATCAAGTTCTCGGCCTACGTGGTGTTCATCGTGCTGTGGGTCATACTGGCCTACTTCCCCATGGCACACTGGGTGTGGGGAGGAGGATTTCTGCAGCAGATGGGAGCCATAGACTTTGCCGGAGGCACCGTGGTGCACATCAACGCCGGCATATCCGCACTGGTCATGGCCGTCATGCTGGGACAGCGCGAGGACTACCGGCTGGGCAGGCACATCACACCGCACAATGTCACCTTTGTCTTCATGGGCACCTCCTTCCTCTGGCTAGGATGGTTCGGATTCAACGCCGGCAGCGGACTGGCTGCCGACGGACTGGCCGCCAACGCCTTCCTGGTGACGCACATAGCCACCGCCACAGCCGCCCTCACCTGGATGGCCATAGACTGGCTCTGCAACAAGAAGCCCACCACCGTGGGAGCCTGCACGGGTGCCGTGGCCGGACTGGTGGCCATCACCCCAGCGGCAGGCAGCACAGACCTGCTGGGCGCCTTCTGCATAGGCATCATCACCCCCGTGGTATGCTTCTTCATGGTGGCGGCCGTAAAGCCACGCTTCAAGTACGATGACGCCCTTGACGCCTTCGGAGTGCACGGCATAGGAGGCATCGTGGGTTCCATACTGACTGGTGTGTTCGCCACACAGGCCGTGACCGGACCCGACGGCGCGCAAGGCGCGCTCTACGGCGACTGGCACCAGCTGGGTGTGCAGCTCCTGGCCACCCTGGTGTCCATAGCCTACAGCGCCGTGGTCACTTATCTGCTCTACAAGCTCACAGACCGACTCATGGGCATGCGTGCCGAACGCCGCGTGGAGGAGGAAGGCCTTGACATATACGAGCACGGAGAGACGGCCTACAACTGACTTTATCCCTAACAACTAACATATATCAAACCTATAAACTTCAAGACATCATGTCAGACTTAAGATTCAGAGTAGTAGAGACGGCCTTCAAGAAGAGGCCGGTCGAAGTGGCGCCCCCCAAGGAACGCCCCTCGGAGTATTTCGCCAAGTACGTGTTCAACAGGGACAAGATGTTCCGCTACCTCCCCAGCAAGGTCTTCGCCAAGCTGACGGACGTCATAGACAACGGCGCCCCCCTGGACCGAAGCATAGCCGACGAGGTGGCCGCAGGCATGAAGAAATGGGCGCTGGAGATGGGAGCCACACACTACACGCACTGGTTCCACCCCCTGACCGAAGGCACGGCCGAGAAGCACGACGCCTTCATAGAGCACGACGGGAAGGGCGGCGTCATGGAAGAGTTCACCGGAAAGCTGCTCGTGCAGCAGGAGCCGGACGCGTCAAGCTTCCCCAACGGAGGCATACGCAACACCTTCGAGGCGCGCGGCTATTCGGCATGGGACCCCTCGTCGCCCGCATTCATCGTGGACGACACCCTGTGCATACCCACCATATTCATAGCCTACACCGGTGAGTCGCTCGACTACAAGGCCCCCCTGCTCAAGGCGCTCCGGGCCGTGGACAAGGCTGCCACCGCCGTGTGCCACTACTTCGACCCCGAGGTGAAGAAAGTGTACGCCTATCTGGGATGGGAGCAGGAATACTTCCTGGTGGACGAGGGACTGTACGCCGCACGCCCCGACCTGCTGATGACCGGACGCACCCTCACCGGACACGACAGCGCCAAGAACCAGCAGCTCGAGGACCACTACTTCGGCGCCATTCCCCCGCGTGTGGCCGCCTTCATGAAGGACCTCGAAGTGGAGGCCCTCATGCTGGGCATACCCGTGAAGACACGCCACAACGAAGTGGCCCCCAACCAGTTCGAGCTGGCGCCCGTGTTCGAGGAATGCAACCTGGCCGTAGACCACAACATGCTCATCATGGCACTGATGCGCAAGGTGGCACGCCGCCACGGATTCCGCGTGCTGCTCCACGAGAAGCCCTTCAAGGGAGTGAACGGAAGCGGCAAGCACAACAACTGGTCGCTGGGCACCGACACCGGCATACTGCTCCACGCGCCGGGTAAGACGCCAGAGGACAACCTGCGCTTCATCACCTTCGTGGTGAACACGCTCATGGCCGTGTACCGCCACAACGGTCTCCTCAAGGCCAGCATATCCAGCGCCACGAACGCACACCGCCTGGGAGCCAACGAGGCGCCCCCCGCCATCATATCCTCCTTCCTGGGCAAACAGCTCTCGCAGGTGCTGGACCACATAGAGCACAGCGAGAAGGACGAGCTCATCAGCCTCAGCGGAAAGCAGGGCATGAAGCTCGACATACCCCAGATACCCGAACTGCTTATTGACAACACCGACCGAAACCGTACTTCGCCCTTCGCCTTCACCGGAAACCGCTTCGAGTTCCGCGCCGTAGGCTCCGAGGCCAACTGCGCCAGCGCCATGATAGCGCTGAACACCGCCCTGGCCGAACAGCTGGCCGACTTCAAGCACGACGTGGACTGCCTCATCGAGCAGGGAGAGCCTAAGGTGTCGGCCATTCTCGAAGTGGTGCGCCGGTACATCAAGGCCTGCAAGCCCATACACTTCGACGGCAACGGATACAGCGACGAGTGGAAGGAAGAGGCCCGGCGACGCGGACTGGACTGCGAGACCAGCGTGCCCGTCATCTTCGACAACTACCTCACCGAGGAGAGCGTCTGCATGTTCGAGTCCACCGGAGTGATGACACGCAAGGAGCTGGAGGCACGCAACGAGGTGAAGTGGGAAATGTACACCAAGAAGATACAGATAGAGGCCCGCGTGCTGGGCGACCTGGCCATGAACCACATCATCCCCGTGGCCACGCAGTATCAGACGGGACTGATAGACAACGTATTCAAGATGAGGCAGATATATCCCGCAGAGAAGGCAGACAAGCTATCGGCCAAGAACATGGAGCTGATAGAGGAGATAGCGGACCGCACCGCCTTCATCAAGGAGCATGTAGACGCCATGGTGGAGGCGCGCAAGGTGGCCAACAAGATAGAGAGCCAGCGTACCAAGGCCGTGGCCTACCACGACAACATAGTGCCCGCCATGGAGCAGATACGCTACCACATAGACAAGCTGGAACTGATTGTGGACAACCAGATGTGGACGCTGCCCAAGTACCGGGAACTGCTGTTCATCCGATAAGAGGACTTTTCTTTTGTTGGTTGTTTTAAGTTGTGGGGGCGGAGGCGCCGAGAGGTGTCCCGCCCCCTTTCCGTATGCACGCCCCCGCACATACACAAGGCGGCGGGACAGGAAGACGCGCCATCCGCACGTCCGCCTGCCCCGCCCTCACACTGGCATGCGGCCCGCAGCCGCAGGCAGAGGGGGTCAGCCCATGGGGTCCTCACCTCCGCCGCCCTCACTGCTGCCGCTTCCGCCTCCAGGCGCAGAGCCCTCCTGGCCGGTGGCCTGGTAGTAGTCCGCACGGGTGCGGTAGCTCACGCCGTTCTGGCGCACGCCGCCGTCCTCGAACTTGGCTCCGTCCTTCACACGCTTGCGGAACTCGGCTGACGGCACGAACACCGGACGCACGTCGTAAATCATCTCCTGCGCGTTGAAGTCCTGCACCGTGTCCGCTCCCTTGCTCTTGAACGACAGGCGGAAGTACCCCAGCCCCGGAATGGTCACCGTGTGGCCCTGCAGCAGCTGGTCGGGCACGAACTCGCCCAGCAGTTCCAGCGCCGCCTCCATCTCGATGGGCGCCGTGGTGGTGTTCTTGGTGGCCGCCCTCGTCATGGCCTTGCCCGTAAGCGAGGCCGCGCTCTGCGGGGATGCATACCACTTCTTCTCCGAATCGGGATTGCTTGGAGACGTTCTCTTCTCTACAAGTGAATACTTGATTGCCATAAAACCTCCTTCTTTAAAAAAGATGAATAATACGGGTTGTGTTCTCTCTATATGCCCGGACGGCGGAACGACCCGCACACCCCGCGCCCAGCACCGCAGCCGGCCCTGCGGGTACGTACCGGAGACGCCTCCGCCTCCACCGGTATCTCACCCTTTCCGTCCATATAAGGAAGCCGCCACCGTCCATATAAGGAAGGAGCCTTCGTCCATATAAGGAAGGAGCAGCCCTCCATACAGGAAGGAGTCCGGGCTGCCTGTAGCAAAGATAAGGCTTTTATCCGCAAGGCGTACAGGGACAGGGCATTTTTTTATGTTAAAAATGTCCCATAGCCACCCGAAGCCTGTCCCGATGCCCCCGCCCTCCCCTCATGTGGCCAAGAAAAGGGCCCGCGCGCTTGCAAGGCAGTGGGACAATCCTTATCTTTGCACGGTTTTACACAAAGTGTGCAATTACTCCTCTAACCGATGGACAAGAGACAAGGACTGATAGACTATATAGAGCGGAGCATAACGGAGAACTGGGACCGCAATGCCCTGACCGACTATAAAGGCGCCACCCTGCAGTACAAGGACGTGGCGCGGAAGATAGCCAAGTTCCACATCGTGCTGGAACGCGCTGGCATACAGCCCGGCGACAAGATAGCCGTGTGCGGACGCAACAGCGCCCACTGGGCGGTGGCCTTCCTGGCCACGCTGACCTACGGCGCGGTGACGGTGCCCATACTGCACGAGTTCAAGGCCGACCAGGTGCACCACATAGTGAACCACAGCGACGCCCGCCTGCTCTTCGTGGGCGACCAGGTGTGGGAGAACCTGAACGAGGCACAGATGCCCGCCCTGCTGGGCGTGGTGCTGCTGCCGGACTTCACCCCCGTGGTGTGCCGCGACGAGCGGCTGATGGACGCCTTCGAGCACCGCAACGTGCTCTTCGGCCGCCGGTATCCCAAGAACTTCAGGCCGCAGCACGTAAGGTACCGCCGCGAGCAGTCGCCCGAGGAACTGGCCGTCATCAACTACACTTCGGGCACCACGGGCTACTCCAAAGGCGTCATGCTGCCCTACCGCAGCCTGTGGTCCAACGTGGCCTACTGCCACGAAATGTTGCGCGTGAATCCGGGGGACCACATGGTGTCCATGCTCCCCATGGGTCATGTGTTCGGCATGACCTACGACTTCCTCTACGGCATCTCCGCCGGAGCGCACCTCTACTTCCTCACCCGCATGCCCTCGCCCAAGGTCATCGCCCAGTCCTTCGCCGAAATCAGGCCCAGGGTCATATCCTGCGTGCCCCTGGTGGTGGAGAAGATTATCAGGAAAAACGTCCTGCCACTGGTGGACAGCCGTCTGGGCCGCCTCATGATGCACACCCCCGTGGTGAGCGACCGCATCAAGGCCGAAGTGAGGCACAAGGCCATGGAGCTGTTCGGCGGAGAGTTCGACGAAATCATCATAGGCGGCGCCCCCTTCAACGCCGAGGTGGAACGGTTCCTGCGCTCCATAGACTTCCCCTACACCATAGCCTACGGCCTGACGGAGTGCGGACCCATCATCTGCTCCAGCCGGTGGGAACACCTCAAGGAAGGCTCGTGCGGACGCGCCGCCTCGCGCATGGAGGTGCGCATTGACTCTCCTGACCCCGCCCGCGTGGCCGGCGAGATAGTGTGCCGGGGCACCAACCTCATGACCGGCTACTACAAGAACCCCGAAGCCACCGCCCAGATTATCGACATGCATGGGTGGCTGCATACCGGAGACCTGGCCACCATGGATGCCGACGGACACGTCACCGTGCGCGGACGGAGCAAGAACATGCTGCTCACCTCGTCGGGACAGAACATCTATCCGGAGGAGATAGAGAGCAAGCTGAACAACATGGCCTACGTGGCCGAGTCGCTCGTGGTGTTGCAGCAGAACAAGCTGGTGGCCCTCATCTATCCCGACTTCGACGACGCCTTCGCCCACGGCCTGCAGACGGCCGACATAGAACAGGCCATGGAGGCCAACCGCCAGGAGCTGAACCAGCAGCTGCCCGCCTACAGCCAGATAACCAAGGTGAAGATACACTTCGAGGAGTTCGAGAAGACCGCGAAGAAAAGCATCAAGCGCTTCCTCTACCAGGAGGCCAAAGGATAAGGACAAATTAATGACAAGCATATGAAGAAGTTTACCAAGACCACACGATACCTGCCCAAGAACTGGTCCGACGAGGCCGAGGCCATCCTGCAGCGCCACAAGCGCGAAGGCCACAAGCTGCCCTCCCGGCACCTGCTGCGCACCGAGGAACAGCTGGAGGGCATACGCGAAAGCGCGAAGATAAACACCGCCCTGCTGGACTACCTGTCGGAGAACATCCGCGAGGGGATGTCCACTGCCGAGATAGACCACATGGTGTACGCCTTCACCACGGACCACGGGGCCATACCCGCACCCTTCCTGTACGAAGGCTTCCCCAAGAGCGTGTGCACCAGCATAAACGACGTGGTGTGCCACGGCATACCCAGCCCCCACGAGTACCTGAAGAGCGGAGACATAGTGAACGTTGACGTGTCCACCATCTACAAAGGCTACTTCTCCGACGCCTCGCGCATGTACCTCATCGGCGAGGTCAGCCCGGAGATGAGGCGGCTGGTGGAAGTGACCCGCGAATGCCGTGACATAGGCGTGGCCGCCGCCCGCCCGTGGGCACGCCTGGGCGACGTGGGCGCCGCCATACAGGAACACGCCGAGAAGAACGGCTACAGCGTGGTGCGCGACCTCTGCGGACACGGCTGCGGCGTGAAGTTCCATGAGGAGCCCGACGTAGAGCATTTCGGACGGAGGGGCACGGGCATGCTCATCGTGCCGGGCATGACCTTCACCATAGAGCCAATGATAAACATGGGCACTTATGAGGTCTTTGTAGACGAGGCCGACGGGTGGACCGTGTGCACGGACGACGGCCTGCCCTCGGCCCAGTGGGAAAGCATGATACTGATAACCGAAACCGGCAACGAGGTACTGACCCAGTGACCCGCCGCCCGTACTAATCCAGACCTTGCCTATGGAATACCTGTTACTGCTTGTCGGCATGCTGGCCGGAGGACTGGCCGGATACCTGCTGGGCTCCCGGAAAAGTGCCGCGCTGAAGGCCCAGGCCGATGCCTGCCGCGAACGTGAGGCCTTGCTGGAACGCAACGCCAGGGAACGTCTGGCCGCCCAGGAAGCCGCCTTCGACAAGAGCCGCGCCGAGCAGCAGAAGATGTGGGAAGAGCGGCTGAGGCAGCAGCGCGAAGAGGCCGAGGCCCTGCACCGCCGCATGGGCATGGAGTTCGAGAACCTGTCGAACCGCATCTTCCAAAGCAAGGCCGAGGACTTCAGCAAGCTCAACGCCGAACGGCTGGACAGCATGCTACGCCCTCTGGGAGAGAACCTGAAGGACTTCAGCCGCAAGGTGGAGCAGGCCTACGCCAGCGAGGCGCGCGAACGCTTCTCACTGGGGCAGCGCATCAAGGAACTGGTAGAGCTGAACAACCGCCTGAGTGAAGACGCAAACAACCTGACGCGCGCCCTGAAGGGCGACTCCAAGATGCAGGGCAACTGGGGCGAGGTGATACTGGAACGGCTGCTGCAGGCATCGGGACTCATCGAAGGCCAGCACTACGTGAGGCAAGAGTTCCTGAAGGACGAAGACGGAAGTCCGCTCACCAACGAGGACAGCGGGAAGAAGATGCAACCCGACATCATCATAAGGTATCCCGGCGAACGGGAGATGATAATAGATTCCAAGGTATCGCTCACCGCCTATACGGCCTATACGGCGGCTGAACGGAAAGAGGAGCAGGCGCGCTGGCTCAAAGCCCACCTACAGTCGGTCAGAACACACATTGACGAACTGAGTGCCAAAGACTACTCGCGGTACGATGCCAAGGCTCCCGACTTTGTCATGATGTTCATTCCCACCGAAGGGGCTTACCTGCTGGCCATACAGAGCGACGCTACGCTGTGGGAGTATGCCTATAACAAGAAAGTGGTGCTCATGAGCCCTACCAACCTGATAAGCGCGCTGCGTCTGTCACTGGACTTATGGAAGAGAGAGAGCCAAGTAAAGAATGTGGAGGCCATCATCAGACGGGGCACAGCCCTCTATGAAAGGGTGGCCGACTTCACCAACACCTATCTCAATATAGGCAAGCGCATCAGCGCACTCCAGCAGGAATACGATGACGCGCTCAATCAGTTGTCTGAAGGCAGACAGAGCGTAGTGAACCAGGCCGAACGGCTGAGGGGCATGAGCCTTACGCCCAAGAAACGCATATCCTCCCGCCTCACTCGCGATGATTCCGGTCAAGATGCTCCGGACGATTTCCCCTCCTCCGACGGAGCAGGCGCCTGACCCACAGATAATAACCGGTGAGAGGCAGGAGCGCTCCCATCAAGGCTCCCAGGAACCATAGTATGCGGGTGGGCAGCCCGCCGAAACTTCCCACATGTATGGCATAGACCGTACGCTTGTCCGTGCCAAAAAACTCATAGAACCACTCACGGAACCAGCCGAACGACCACGTAAGTCCGGTAAGCGCCATGACCAGCAGCAGTACCAGGACATACATGCCGCCGGCCACATGAATCCCCCGCCAGAAGCGGAACCGTCCCTTGCGGAGGGGCAGCTTCAGGCTGTCCTTCAGTATCCGCTTGTTGCGGGGCCACCATACCATGACGCCGGACACCAAGGCCAATACGAACATCAACGTGCTTATTCCTACTATCATCTTGCCCCAGAATATGCCCTCACCGTCCTTCGGACGGCTGTCAAGTAACCAACGATGAAGACGGAACATAGTATGGAAGAAAGGCAAACGCTCATATTTCCCTACCACTTTACCCGTATACGGGTCTACGAACAAAGCGGCATGCTTAGGTTTGGAAAGGTTCACACGGTAGGTGCTCCGGGGATCGGAATCAACCACAACCCCCTTGACCTTTACACCGGCCGGAAGCGTTTCGGCTACTAAGGAAACGACTTCGTCGGCAGACAGCCTGTGGCTGCCTGCCTGCTCCACCCGGTAAAGACCTGGATGCATCCACTCTGTCACCTCTTTCTCAAACACCAGCATAGCTCCAGAAAAACATAGCAGCGTGATGATTATACCAAAAGGGACAGAAAGCCAAAGATGTATGTCACGATACAGTCTCTTCATGATACAGTACTATACATTCGTATTCTTACTCCACCGTAGCGCTCAGCCTGCCCAAAGCCGACACACTGTTAGCCTCTATGGTTATGCCTTTGGTAACAGTAGCATTCTTGGGGTCTATCTTGTATATGGCAGGCTGCGCACCGTCCGTAGTGACTACGGGAATATAAGCGTAACCGTCTTCGCTGTAAGGCGTGCCATAACTGGAGATGACGCTGCGGTCAGGCAATCCTTGGGTCAGGACGGTCAGCGTCTGCGTACTCCCCTGGAACACGGCCAGCTCGCTGCGGTCGGCCTTACTTGAATTAGCTATCATGTCTTCCACACCATTGCCATACATCTGCAGCAGGAAGTAGTCTTCCGCAATATGCCAACAGCGGAACATGGGATTGCCGTTGCCTTGTTCCTCAAGATTGACATAGTACGTATCATCAAACTCCGTTTCTCCGGCCTTGATGCGTGCCACGCCCGAAGGCAACTTACCTTCCACCTTATAAAGGGTATGCAAGGTTCCGTCCGACGTCTCTACCGTAGACTCGGCCTGAGCTGTGCGTCCAAATCCCGGAGAGAAGACATAGAGGTCGCCGTTGTCGGCAGCCCATATCGTCTGATAATATTGCGAGCGCATACGACCACTGGCAAACCCAATCTTTCCGGTACGGGCTATAATCGGGGTCTCGTCAAAAGAATCGCCGCTGTATATGGCAACATAGGCACTGTCGGGATATTGTGTGGAGGGAATCTGGCCGGGAGTATACTGGCCGGAACCTTGTCCGCCACTATGGTCGGTCACCAGTTTCATGTCGCTTATCTTGTCGGCATATTTCACCACACCGTAATGGCTCATACCCATAGGCACTACCGAGGTGTAGAGTTTTCCGTTGGCTTCCACAAATCCGGCAAACGACACAGACTCACCATTGCCCAGAAAGTCCTCAGCCAGCTTGCTTCCTGTATGTGTAGATGCGTCCAGTGCACTTAGGTAATTGAACTGCAAATATTTGGCATACAGCACCTCTCCTGCCTCATTGGTCACGCTCTCTTGCGAACCTACATTGGTGGAAGCCGTAATCACATTGTCTCCCCACGTTCCATAAGTCGTAGTGCGGTTGAAAGTGTATCGGCGTGCCTCCACGGCTTTACCCGTTGCCGGATTAAGTTCGTAAGCAAAAGCCGTGCCCTGTCCGCCATCGTTGTATTGGAAGTTGAACAGATACGAATCTTTATAAAATATCCAGTTTGAACCGCTTTCCGTCTCCGTACCGTTGCCCACGGTAGTCAACGAGCCTTCATCCAAAGTCTCCGCAGTGGTAAGATAAACGGCCGAAGAGCCGGAATTACCTGATTCGGCCGCCACTACATAGCGGCTCACAGTCTCGCCCAGTTGAGGACCGTCCGGATTGATGGCAGGCTCATTGCTGTTATCGCATGCTGTAAACAGGCTGCCAGTACAAAGGGCCGCAGCCAAAGCCCAATTCAGAGATGTTCTTTTTTTCATGATGCTATATTTAATAACTATTGATTATCTGTCATTTATATCTTCCTATTTACCAAAGTAGACCCGTACTTTGCCATAAAAGGCACGCCCCGCCTTCTGCAGACTAAAGTTGTCATAGAGCTTGGCATCAGTCAGGTTACGGCATTCAAAAGACAGGTTATATCGTCCTCCGTGCATGGAATAACCTATGGTAAGACTGTGCGACAACTGTTCTGGCACGCGGCTCTTCGTATCGGCATCTCCAAAAGCTTCCCAATACAGAGGAAATTCATGCTGGTAAAAGCCATCGTAGGTCAGTGTAATCACATTGTCCTCTCCCCCTAACCCATGCCAGGTCAGTGTGGCATCAAAGTTGGCATACATATAAGGTTGGTTGGGCATACGCTGTCCGTAAGTCAGGCTTTCTTGCGAGGTGCCTCCTGCAAGATAGCGTTCATCATCGCGTATGTTAGTGTTGTTAAAGGTTCCTCCCAAGTCCAGCCACCGGTCATAACTGTAGCGCAAGGACAAGTTGTAACCTTTAGTCTTCACCCTTCCATGGTTTTCATAATAGCCGAAGCTCATACCTCCCACACGATCAAGTCCGCGGCGTATATAATCCTTGGTGTCACGATAAATAAGGCTTCCTTCCACATAGATGCCATGCTTGCCTGCCTGCTTGTTATAGCTAAGGTTGAAGTTGAGGTTGTTACTGTTTTCCGGACGCAAATCGGCACGTCCTGCTTCCATGTCCTCATCACCGAACAACTCGTCAGTAGTGGGCAAACGGTAAGCTTTCTCATAAGACAACTTAGCCTGCAATCCGCCCTTAATAAAATAAGTACCTGCCGCCCCATACCCCATAGCACTGACACGCTGGGTCTGACTTATATAATCACCTATGCCATCAGCACTCTGAGACACCGGTCCTTTATTGTACTGATTATAATATTTGCCAAATACTGACACATTCCACACCTCAGACGGCATCAGACGATAGGACAATCCTGTGATATTCTTGCGTGTAACCTTGGGTATGCTGAAATCCGACAGCCGGGAACTGCCATCCACATATGAGCGGCTTGTGCGTTTGAAAGTGCTCACTACATGGCTGAGCGTTATCGTATGTCCCTGCGCCACCCGGTAATTGGCCGTAAAAGTACCATTCCAGTTCGTATTCTTTGACTCGCTGTTCTGGTAAGACTGTTCCCCCGGAATGCCTGTATATTTGTGCTGGCCGAACCAATTGTATTTGTAACTGGCCGTATCTATGTTCTGAGTGATGTTATGGTTATAGTTGGCTGTAGCTACCACATCAAGCCCCCGAATCAACAAGTCCCGCTTGCTATACTCCAACGAAGGCACGAAAGAGTGTCCTTTGCGGTGCTTCTGCCCGAAAACGATGTACTGATACACGCCTGTCTGGATTTCCTTATAATAATTGTTGTAGTTAAATCCCAGCATCAGCCTGTCTGCCCACCGTTTGCCCGTCACGCCCAGTTTGGCTATGACCGCCTCATTATGAAAAGCATCATTGAAGCGGCGCACGCGGTGCACGTTCCGCGTGTCAGTACTCTCGCTTCCATCTTCGCCGAACTCAGTGACATAATTGTCTATGTAATAATCATTATCCGAATAATTCTGAAAGGCATTGACCTCATAAGTAAAACCATTCTTCAATGTCTGCCCGAAGTTGGCGTAAGACTTGTGGGTATTAAACGAGCCATACGAATAGGATGCGTCCAGATGCCAGTTTTTCCGATGGTGCTTGTTCGTTATGATATTGACGACTCCCCCAAGGGCATCCGTACCGAAGCCTACGGGCACCACCCCCTTGTATACTTCTATGCGCTCCGCAAAGTTTACAGGCAGGTTGTTCAGGTCAAGGGCCTTACCGGCACCTTCCTGCGGCACCCCATCTATGAATATCTTCACATGTTTGCCACTGAAACCATCCAACATAAGTTGCATCTCCGAACCCACTCCGCCCGATTCACGCAACTTTATTCCCGGAGCCTTGGCCAGGACGTCTCCCAGATTCTTGGCCGTATTCTGCATTTCCGTGGCATCTACAGCTACAGCATTAAACGCTGAACGCTTCACGCGACTCACTCCGGAAGAAACGACGGTCACTTCGTCAAGCATGCGGATATCGGGTTCTATGACCACATTCATCTTCACACGTTCACCGGACTTCAATTCTATTTCCCGCTCCACGGTCTTGTAACCCATTAGTGACACAACCAGCGTGTACTTGCCTGCTGGAGCCTTAATGTGGTACGACCCCTCATTGTCGGTCAACTGTCCATATTGAGTACCTTTCAAATGTACCTTAGCAAACTCCACGCTTTCCTTTTCAGAGGATAGCACCTTACCTGATACCACTGCCTGATGTTGTCTGCCTTGAGCATGCAACATCAAGACCGGGAGTCCGCAAACAAGAAACAACATCACTGCTAACAATCTTTTCATACCTACTTAATAAACTAACGCGGTTTCTGCCGCACTATTGATTTTCACGTTGCAAAGGTAGTCTTTCCCCAATAGTAGCGCAATCGCCTGTATTCGGTAAAATACAGGACAGAAATCAAGGGAGAGACATATGTATCAATCCTCTTTTATAGGTAAAAACGACGTGAAAGCAGCCATCAATGACAGGACGGTAGCTTGGCATTACAGCATCGGAAGGTATCAGATAGGACTGGAGGCGACAAGGCCGCCATAGTTCTCACAGACTCTAAAAAGCAGACGCGAATTATGCGGAACATCAGATGAAAGCATCTGAACAGAATCCGCATAACCCGCGTCTTACAGAAAGAATGCTCAAATATCCCCTTCAGGATATCCGCTTATATTTCAAATACCTAGAGAAGCACGCACAGCCTCTACCTTCACTTCGGCATCGGCGTTTGCTTTCTCATAACAATGGGCACACTTCATAACACCCTTGACCTCTATATAGAACTTTATTTTCGGTTCTGTACCGGATGGCCTTACAGAAATCTTTGTACCGTCTTCTGTAAAATACTGCAATACATTGGAAGGCTCTGGCATTACAATATCAGCAATATTGCCTTTGGCATCTGTAGCCTTCAGCGTCTTGTAATCTTTTACCAATACCACAGGTGAGTTACCTATCTCACGTGGAGGATTGGCGCGGAAGTTATCCATCATAGCCTTAATTTCCTCAGCACCACTCTTACCCGGTTTCACCACATTTACTGTAGTTTCCTTAGAGAAACCATATTCCACATAAATATCCATCAAGACATCATACAAGGTCTTACCCTGGTCTTTAGCCCAAGCACATATCTCGGCCAATAAGGAACAAGCAGATACGGCATCCTTGTCACGCACGAAGTCTTCCGCCAAGAACCCGTAGCTTTCCTCACCGCCACCGATGTATTGCTGCTTGCCTTCGCGCAACCTTATTTCACGGGCAATCCACTTAAATCCGGTATAGCAGTCAAGCAATTCTATATTGTTCTTTTCTGCGACCTGTCTAATCAGTTCTGTAGTGACGATGGTCTTCACCATAAAGTCTGTAGGCTTCATCTTACCTGTTGCCTTACGGTTCTTAATGATATAATACAGGAAAAGAAGACAGGTCTGATTGCCATTAATCAGAACCCACTCACCTTTATCGTTCTTACAAGCCATACCTACACGGTCGGCATCAGGATCGCTCGCCATCACAATATCAGCATCTATTTTCTTGGCCAGGTTGATTGCCATGGTCAAAGCCTCAGCATTTTCCGGATTCGGAGAGACTACTGTAGGAAAGTTACCATCTTTGACCATTTGCTCAGACACACAATGTACATTCTCAAAGCCCCATTCGGCAAGAGAACGCGGAATCAAAGTACGTCCGGCTCCATGCAAGGGTGTATAAACGATGCAAAGGTCTTTCTGACGACGGATAAGTTCAGGATCTATGGATATGGAGTGCACTTTTTCCAAGTAGACTTTATCCACATCTTCTCCGATGATATGTATCAAATCTTTGTTTCCCGCGAATTTGATGTCAGCCACTTTCACTTTGTTCACTTCTTCTATAATAGCCGTATCGTGAGGAGCCAACACTTGGGCACCGTCTTCCCAATAGGCTTTGTAACCATTATATTCACGAGGGTTGTGACTGGCCGTTATATTGATACCACTCTGACAGCCTAAGTGACGTATGGCAAAGGACACTTCCGGAGTAGGTCTCAAATCATCAAACAGATAAACTTTTATGCCATTTGCCGAAAAGATATCCGCTGAAATTTCAGCAAATTTTCTGCTGTTATTCCTGCAATCATGTCCTACCACGACCGAAATCTGTCCCTTATTTGCAAAACATTTATTCAGATAGTTTGCCAATCCTTGGGTAGCAGCACCTACGGTATATATGTTCATGCGATTGCTTCCTGCACCCATAATGCCCCGCAAACCGCCGGTACCGAATTCCAAATCTTTATAGAAGCTGTCTATCAGTTCCGTCTTGTCATCTTTTTCAAGCATGCGCCTAACTTCTTCCTGCATTTCGGCATCGTATGCCGGGGTAAGCCATTGCCGGGCCTTTTCGGTCACTTGTTTGACCAACTCTTGATTTTCCATATATTCGTTACTATTTAAAGGTTAATACTTTCTTATCGGATGCCTGACACAAAGATAAGGAGTTAAAATGAGGTATCAAAACTCATTCGGGCATTTTATAACGGTCACCGGTCTGTCTGACATATTCTTTCAGGAAATCTTCAGGATATCCGGGACGGATAACCCCTGCCGGTTGTCCTATTTCATTACGCTCAAATTTCCCATTCTTTGTGCGGCGGATTACCCCGTCACTGTACTTTACTACCAGAAACTGCCCCAAACGTCTCCATGTATCCAACGTATTCTGAGCCGTCATGTTAGTATAGTCTGTGAGGAAACGGCGGGCAGCACCGGCATCATCCTGCAAGAGCCTCAAGGCTGCCTCCTCCACACCAGACTGGGCATTGTTCAGCATGGTTTCCATTTCGGTCTGTGAAGCACGCACATCACCTATCATCAAATCATAACGCGGATATACCATATTGGCTACCCAATTGAAAATCCAAAAAGAGGAATTCCAAGAAAAAGTGATATAGTCTGCCCCGTCCACCCGGGAATAACAGGAAGGAACCTTATCCGTACAGCAATACACAGGAGTGAATACAGTCATGTTGGCATCATCCACACCAAACCACAGGACTCCCCCCACAGCATCCGGCAGGCTGGCACGCATCTGAGCCACAAAGACGAAACCTGTCTGTTGCGTTGAGATAGGACGTTCATGAAAATATTTCTTCCCATCCACCTCAAAATCCAAAGGAGAAAGACGGTAAGGGGAATGGTAAGGCCCTGCGCCAAAGTCGTGACTCAAATCAAGGGGAGTACCTTCGTAATGGTCGCGCATGGCGTTTTTTATATCTTGTACCGATATCTTACGATTTGGCTTTACAAATAAAGGCATAGGTGTATCGCTTTCTCCTGTGATATAAGGCAGAAACTCACTTCCTCTGTCTGTAAACATATTGAAGAAGCTCCATACACGAGCCTCACAATAACGTCTCATGCCGAAATCCAGAGGCGAATATGCGTCGGCAAAACTGAAGTCTTTATTCATCCCACTGAAATACCCTTTCTCGCGGGCAAAAGTGATGACATCCGGCGAGTACATGCAATTCTCTTCATCGCCCATGTCAAACTGATGAATCCGGCTTTGATTGGCATGAGCCGAAATGCAATCATCGGGCACACGAACCGCAACCCACACCGCACCGCGTACACCAGGTCCCTTACCTATCATTTCCATTATCCATATCTCGTTAGGATCGGCTATGGTGAATGATTCGCCACTGCTATAATAGCCGTATTCTTCCACCAATTCGGTCATTATGCGTATAGCCTCCCGAGCTGTGCGCGAGCGTTGCAATCCCAAATATATCAGGCTGCCGTAGTCTATCACTCCCGTAGTGTCCACTAATTCAGGACGCCCGCCAAAAGTGGTCTCTCCTATAGTCACTTGAAACTCATTCATGTTACCTATGACATTATAAGTCTGTCTGGCTTGCTCTATCCGACCTAGATATTTTCCTGTATCCCATTCATGAATATCAATCAGTGTACCTTTCTTATGGATACCTGCAGGATAATGATACAACTCGCCGAACAAGCCATAAGAGTCGGCCGAGTAAGACACAATAGTGGAGCCGTCTGCCGAGGCATTCTTGCCTACAATAAGATTTGTACATGCAGGCAGATAAGTGGCCACAGTAGTGACCAGTAGAAACAATAAAATCAATCGTTTATTCTTCATAATCAGTCTTTATTGATAAATGTGAGGACAAAGGTAGTACTTTTATCAGAAAGTATGGCATAAGAGGAGACGGGGTTGCCACACATCCTATAGCTGTCAGCCTAAAATAAATATCGGACGGTCTGGAGCACTGGCCTCAGGATGAAAGGCAAAGCCTTCCCATTGGAAACCGGCAAGCTGTTCGGCATCCTCTATACGATTCTTCAAAAGGAAGCGTACCATCTCTCCCCTACACATTTTGGCATACAATGTCACAGTTTTAGGCTTTCCGTTCTTCATAACCCAAAACTCAGGCGTAATTACCCGAACACTTCTCTCCACACGTTTCCATTGGAACAGTTTCTTCATCTCCGCACTGGCCAGATAGACCAGGACTCCTCCGGCTTGCATGATTATGTCTATGAAATAATCGGTCAGTAAAAGTTTCCAATAATCAAACACAGTACAGTCATGTCCAGGCATACGGACACCTCCCTCCAACCGGTATCGCTTAATCTGATCCAACGGCCGCAACAACCCGTATAGGAAAGATGCTATAAACAAATGTTCCTGTGCATATACAAAATCAGCGGATGTAAACGAAACCGCACCAATATGTTTGAATACCATACCAGTATAAGCAAGCACAGCAGGGAAAGCCGCATTGTCTTCAGAGAAAAAATTGCGGTAACGCAAGCAGTTCTCGGTAGCCAACTTATTATTGATACGGAACATATGCGCCAGTTCATCAACACCAACCTGACTCATAGCCAAAGCATTCTCTCTTGCCTTTGCCTCAAAATGGGGGATAGTGGTGAAAGGCACTTCAATCCGGCTGACAGAATCGGCCATTGTCTTGGCACATGAAATAAGAATAATCATAGATATGTGAAACAATGACATGCTACCATACTGCGCACGCCACAACCATTATTATATACAAAATAAAAAATTAAGCTATATAGCGGCTGTATCGCTCAAAGAATCTGTGGAAAGCTTTCCAACGCATCAATCCTTTTTCGAAAAGCAAACATCCTGTGAGCGCACAACAAATGCCAAGGCTTACATCTATTATATAATGATGTCCGGTATACACAGCAGTCCACCATATCCCCACCATAATGAAAGCGAAGACGGCAATCAACCATTTCCTGCAATGTCCTACTATCGCATAAACCAATGCCACCACCATATATGCCGCATGGAGTGAAGGTACAGCCGCAAACACGTTGGCATTACGCCCATATATGGAATGGAAAATGCCGCATCCCAACAGTTCGTCAAAACGCCCGAGTCCGGCCGTATTGCCCGGTGTGTCCGATAGGACTTCAAAACCATAATTCATAGCATACCATGGAGGAGCTGCGGGATAAATATAATACCCTACAAAACCTATGAGATTTACGAATAAAAACACCATAGCAAAACGCAGATAAAGCTGCCTCTGTCCTCTGGCATAAAGCCATATGCCAAAAGCCACCGGAACCGGAACCCAGCACAAATAGAATATCCCCGCCAACACATCGGCCAACACGCAATGATAGCGAGCAAAAAACTCACAGGGTATAAGTACTGTTCCGTCCGTCTGGATTCCGAATAATGATTTCTCTGCCCCGTACAAGCCACGCACATCAACAGGGTTAACCTCATAGTTAGGATATACACGCATCCAGTCGTATGACACAGCAAACACTATAAAAGGAAGCAAAGCCACCGCCAGTTTACGGGTATGAATCCCGGCAAAGAACAATAACAGAAAAAAGAAAGACATGAGAAAATGTTCCGGCCTTATGCCTACAAAGATAGCAGTAAGCACTAAGAAAACCGCGAGCAAGCCTATCACAAGAAACACTTCCTTACGGGAAGGGAAAGACATCCGCCACTTCATCACTTCATGGACATTTGTTTATGACAATGGGCTATTCGGACAAAAGCCGTCCAATTAGCCAAGACAGCGATAAGGAACAGAGGAGCTATCATGATAAAGACAGGGTCAAAAACCTTAATCCATGAGAACAAGCTACAAAAAATAGCACCAAGGCTGGTAAGCACGACTCTTTCAGGCCGTTGCATAAGTCCCACTTTACATTCTATACCCAACCCCTCGGCACGGGCCCGCACATAACTCACCATCAACGAACCAATTAATGCAATAAAAGAAATGACAGACCCCCAAAAATACCCTTTAAGAATAAGATAGAAAGATATGCCGAATAAAGTGAACAGTTCGCTATAACGGTCAAGAACCGAATCATATAAAGCTCCAAAACGTGAAGTCATATTCCCCATACGAGCCACACGCCCATCCATCATGTCAAAAAGCCCTGCAAACAGAACAACGGCTCCACCAATACCGACCAACATCAGATTACGGTCTAAAGTACGCCCGGCATATACAAATATCCCAGCAGCAACAATATTCAATACCAGTCCTACAGTGGTAATTATATTCGGCGTGATACCGACTTTAATCATTCCATGTACAACAGGATTTATCACCTTATAAATCAACTGCTGCAACCAATCTCTATAATTCATCTTCCTTATCTATATTTGTTTGTTCATTACACTTTTTCAATAGCCTTTTGATAATGTGATGATTTTTATACACAAATAAACGTTGCATATGATAATTCCAAAACAGTGCGACCAATACAGCCACAACAATCTTGGACAATATAAACACATTGTCTATATATTGCCCTAACAGACCGTTGACCCAGTTCATATCAGTAAGCCATTCAGTCATAACAAATGTTCCCCATGTATTCAAACAGATGCTTCCTCCCCACACCAATATATATTTCACCGCCACATGAACCTTCTTACATCCGGAAGACTGGAAAACCCAACGATAGTTTATCACACAATTCACTACCCCGCCAACTACAGATCCTATAAAAGTGGCGTGCAGATAATACACATCAAATAAAGTAGCCAAAAGAATGGTGAAAAGGAAGTCTACAAGACTGGCAAATTGAGCTGAAAGCTGTGCTTTCAAGAATATCACAACAGACTGGTATTTACCGTTCTTCCGACCTTTTTCCATTTCCATCACTCCTGCAACCATCTTACAGCTATCAATAGAATAAATGAATACACTCCGGACAATATGTCATCGGCCATCACACCTATACCCCCAGGCAATCGCTCCATACGGCGGATACCCAACGGCTTAAATATGTCAAAAAGACGAAACAGCACAAAAGCTCCTCCCACATACCACAAATTACCAGTCGGAACAGCAAGAAGCGCAATCCATACGCCCACCATTTCATCAACTACCACACGTGAAGGATCTTCCCCCCATACAGGTATCACCTTGTTTGTGGCCCACACTCCAGCCATTGTAACCACCAGTATAAGCGCAACTGTAACTAATAGCAACACATCTGCAGGCACAATGAAGGAAAGCCCAAGCCATATGATTACAGCAAGTAAAGCCCCCATCGTACCAGAGGCAAAAGGAGAGAATCCGCTACCCAAACCGGAAGCAATGATGACAGACCAAAATGGAAGTTTCGCCATACCAGAACACTCTGTTTTTCCTTCAAAAGGCAAAATGGTAACAACAAGGCATACGGAACGCGTGACATGCCACACTTACCGTCTCTCACACTTGTTTCCTTACCATTTTGCCTGTCAATAACATTTTATCTTAAGATCAAATCCATCAATCCAAATAGCCGGGAGCCTCCTCACCTACCATCTTACGAATGGCTTCCTTCACCATTCTCCACTGAGTGAACAGGTCATGTACAGGCTGATGCTCAAAATCGTGCATCGGACTCTTACAGAAGAAAGACAGCCATGTCTGTATACCACACATACCAGCACGCAAGGCCAAGTCACTGAACAAAACCAAATCAAGTGCGATAGGAGCAGCCAGAATAGAATCGCGACAAAGGAAATTCACCTTAATCTGCATAGGGTAATTCATCCAGCCGAATATGTCAATATTATCCCAAGCCTCCTTATTGTCTTTGCGGGGCGGATAATAGTTGATGCGTACCTTATGATATACATCACCATACAAATCAGGGTATTTTTCCGGCTCGAATATATTGTCAATGACGGAAAGCTTGCTTACTTCTTTTGTTTTGAAATTCTCAGGTTGGTCTAGCACCTCGCCATCCCTATTGCCCAAGATGTTGGTAGAGAACCATCCGCTCACTCCCAACATACGTGTCTTAAACATAGGAGCCAGCACTGTCTTCATAAGAGTTTGTCCGCTTTTGAAATCCTTGCCGGCAATAGGTACGTTCATTTGTTTGGAGAATTCCCACATAGCCGGAATATCCACGCACAGATTGGGAGCACCCATCACGAAAGGAGCGCCCTCTGCTATAGCAGCATAAGCATAACACATACTGGGTGAAATGACTTCAGTATTGTTCTCCTTCATAGCTTTTTCCAAAGCCTCAAGTGACATATGCTCGTCAGACAGAGGTACAAAAATCTCTGTACTTGCAGCCCAAAGTACCACTATGCGGTCACAGTGATTCTCTGCCTTGAAATTACGGATGTCTTCGCGCAACTGTTCTACCATATCCCAACGGGTAGCGGCATCTTTTATATATGTGCCATTCAGTCGTTTGGCAAAATTGTGGTCAAATGCAGCCTTCATCGGTCTGATAGCCTTCAGTTCGTCTTTGACCATGTTCAAATCTTTTTCTTTCAACACTTCAGCATACATAGCTGCCTCGTACACATCATCCGGAAAGATATCCCAACCTCCAAAGATAATGTCATTGAGGTCGGCTATGGGAACAATATCTTTAATCTGGTGCTCCAGCCCGTCCTGCATGCGGATTACCGCCATCTGTGTAATTGACCCGATAGGTTTGGCCAGTCCTTTTCTTGCGGCTAATGTGCCGGTAATCAAGGTAGTAGCAACAGCTCCACCAACTCCGACAACCAATACGCCAAGGCGTCCTTCTGCCGGTTTAATGTTTTCTTTCATTGCAATTGTTAGCTTTAAAGTTTAAAAAATTGCTCAAAATTATGGCATTTTGTCCAAACAAAGGTCTATTCGCATTCGTTTTAAGCTTCTGTTAACAAGATTTAAATCTAAAAGCAGTAAATATCACACTAAAAAAGTAAAAAGGACCCAGAAACATCCAGCCGCACGCAACCTGCCACAAAAATGTTGTCCACACTTTCACCAACACCATCAAAACAGGTATGACTTTTTAGGGAACTGAATGCAAAAGCGGGTCATCCCGTCTGCACTCGTATGCAAAGAAAATGTACATCCATGCCTCATCAGCACTTCACGGATAAATACAAGGCCTATGCCCTGTCCGTTCGGTTTGGTAGAAAAGAATGGGGTGAAAAGCTTGGCTTCCGTCTCTTCCGATATGCCAGCCCCGTTATCTGTAACCACCACCGTGGCCGGTGCTACAGTGCTTACCGTAATCTCACCGTCATGTCCTATGCTTTCCATCGAATTTTTGATAACATTAACCATTACCTGTTCGAACAGATAGGGGTCGAACCGTACGATACCCACATTCACATCGCATTCTACACGCAAGATGATATGACGGTCCACGCACATACTTTCCATAAAGCGGGCACAACTCTTTACGTGGTCATTCAGCACCACTTCCGTAATGTTAGGTTCCGGTATTTTCACCACATCGGCAAACCGGGTGATGAAGTGGCTCATGGAGAGACAACGGTCGCGACACACCTCCATCATGTCGCACACATCAGCCATGTCCGGACAGTCTGCCAATGCCTGTGACATGGTTTCAAGAGCAGATGTTATTCCTGCCGTGGAATTGTTCACTTCGTGGGCTATCATGCGGATAACCTTCTCATAAGCTTTCCGTTCAGCCTTCATCACATCATCGGTCATTCTCTCTATCAGATAGAAAGGGTGCTTGAACCCATGGTCTATAAAAGAAGAATGGCTACACCTATATATATTGGCATTATTCAGCCTGATTATGCGGGTCTCATCTTTTCCAAGACGGGCCAGATGGTCAAACAGCGGACTTGACTGAATGTCAGGAAGAGACTTTCCTTGCACTTCTTCCAACGTCACATCCAGCAAATTCAAAGCCATCGGATTGAGTTGGGTTATCTTGTCGTCAAGAGACAGGATTATCACTCCCATTGGTGAAGCATTGATGAGAAGATCCAAAAAATGGTTCTGCTCGCGTACATGCAAACGTTCGTTCTTGAGCTGGTCCATCATGCGGTTGAATATATTCACTATACGATCGGACTCAAACTGCCCAACCGGACTCAGCCGGCTGCTGAAATCTTGTTCGCGCAACAAATCCATACCATTGACAATGGCGTTCAACGGTTTGACTATCTTCCTGTAAAATATGACCAGACAGACTAGTAAAAATACAATGAGACCTTGTGACAGGTAAGGTATCCAACCTGACCAGGCTTCTTTCATTCCATAAAACACCGAAATGCCAAGTCCTCCCACCAAGAAAATGGTGCCCAAAAATAAAAACCGGATACGCATGACTTTTTCAGTCCTTTAAAAAGTCATACTTTTCAAGTCTCCGATAAAGTGCCGCACGACTGATGCCAAGAGCTGTAGCCACTTGGCTCAAATTTCCCTTATACTGTTCCAAAGCATGCCTTATGGTCTGCCGTTCAACCTCTTCCAACGTCATGCCGGAATAGACCGTATCCGGAGGGAGTGTGCCGATTTCATCCGAGCGCAAATATTGTGCATCAAAATCCGAAGCTTCAAGCCTGGCCTTTCCGTTGACCAAGATGGTACGTTCCACCAGATTCTTCAGTTCGCGTATATTGCCAGGATAGGGCAAACGGGATAGGAAAGCCAGTGCATCTGCCGAAAAATCCACTCGGGGCAGATTGTTCACCTCCGCCTGCCGGTCAGCGAAATAACGCGCAAGCAACGGTATGTCTTCACGGCGTTCCCTCAATGGAGGCAGCTTTACGGTAATAAGATTTATCCTATAGAACAAGTCTTCCCGAAAAGTACGCTCACTCACCATCTTGTGCAAATCGGCATTCGTTGCTGAAACAACCCTTACATCTACTTTTCGTGGGCGGCTGTCACCTAGCACCTCAAACGTCTGGTCCTGAAGCACGCGTAACAGTTTCACCTGACACGATATGTCCAAATCGCCAATCTCATCCAGAAAAATGGTACCCTTGTTCGCCATTTCAAACCGTCCCACACGGTCGGCGCCGGCGTCAGTAAAGGCACCTTTCTTATGCCCAAACATCTCGCTTTCAAACAAGCTTTGCGATATACCGCCCAAGTTCACCTTAACAAACGGCTGTCTAGCCCGCAAGCTATTGGCATGAACAGCCTCGGCTATCAGTTCCTTGCCCGTACCGCTTTCGCCGGTAATCAGCACAGACGCATTCGTCCGGGCAATGCGCCCTACCATATCAAGCACATCTGTAAGTCCCTTGGAACGGCCGATAATATGACTACGCTTCAGGTCTTGAATCAGTAAGGGACTGTCGGCATCCTCCGGGACTGCCAGCTGGAGAGCCGTCTCTATCCTTTGAAGCAAAGCCGCATTATTCCATGGCTTGGTGACAAAGTCGAAAGCACCACTGCGCATGCCTTGAACGGCCAATTGTATGCTGCCCCATGCCGTCATCAATATGACCGGTACTTCCGGGCGGAATATTTTCACCTGACGAAGCAACGTAAGCCCTTCCTCTCCGGTTGTGGAGAGGCTAAAGTTCATATCCATCAGAATCAAGTCCGCCTGTTCCCGCCTTACAAAATCTATAGCTTCCCGAGGATTGGACACCGCAGCCACTTGATATCCCGCACGTTTCAGCATAAAATTCAGCGATGAACGCACAGCACTGTCATCATCTACTATCAATATCATAACTACAGCATTTTTTCCAACCGCAAAAATACAACAAACCAACATAATACACACGACTCTTCCAAGTAAAAAACGCACCATCCACCTCCTTAATCTCAAAAAGAATGGCATCCGGCAGAAATACCCTTCCTAACACAAGCCCATACATAGAAAGCCATGAACCTATCTACAGGAAGCTGCAGATTCATCCATAGCAAACCGATGAAAAACAAACAAATACATAAAATATCCCATAAGTGGCAGAAAAGACATAACAGAATCTGCCCAGCCTGTCCGAAGAAAATAAAAAAACAGTTATCTTTGTACTAAACAAAAAAACATCTCAAAGCATAAAGCCCCGATTATGGACAAGAAACATAAGACACCCGTAATTATAGCCGCCACATGCCTCATCGTAGTGGCCGTAGCCTACCTTTCCCTGCCCTACTACGCCCGTCAGGCGCTCATACATCTGATGCCCGTCATAAATGACCTGGAAACTTTCCAACGCGACACCCTGAAACATGACGAAAACAACATCTGGCATTGGGCACATGACATAAGATACAATACTTACCGTCTGTCTCCCGAAGACGAAGCCTACCTGAAAGAAATGGGAACAGTATCCTTTCTGATTATCAGACACGACAGCATCTTATATGAAAAATATTTAAACGGATGGAATGACACACAGACCTCCAACCTGTTCTCCGCAACAAAAACCATCATCGGACTATTGGCCGGAATAGCTCTGGATGAGGGGAAGATAAAGAACCTGGATGACAAAGTACGCCAATACATCCCTACCTATAACAAAGGCAAACAGGCCGAAGTATCCATACGCAACCTACTCACCATGAGCGGAGCCATGGCATGGGACGAAGCTTATTCCTCGCTCTTCTCCGTCACAACAAGAGGATACTATGGAAATGATTTATATCAGTTGGTTACCAACTTGGACGTGAAAGAGACACCGGGAGTGCAGTATTCCTACCGTAGCGGAGAAACACAACTGCTTTCATTTGTCATAGAATCAGCCACCGGCCAATCCATCAGCCAATATGCCGAAGAAAAACTCTGGAAACCCTTGCAAGCCGAAGGCGATGCATACTGGTTGCTGGACAAGAAGGATGGGGACGAGAAAGCATTCTGCTGTTTCCACACGACAGCACGCGATGCAGCCCGCTTCGGACGTCTCATATTGGACAAGGGGAACTGGAACGGGCGACAGCTCATTTCCAAAGAATATATGGATGAAATGACAAGACCGGCCTCTTACCTGAAAGATCAATGGGGAAAAGACTCTTTGGACTACTACGGGTTCCAGACCTGGATAATGCATTATAAAGGACAGACCAACCCTTACATGAGAGGCATGTTGGGACAATATGTCATAGCCATTCCTTCACTTGATGCCATTGTGGTACGTCTGGGCAAAAAACGCAGCGACATATATGAACATGAACTGACTACAGACATCATCAGATATATGGATATTGCCATGAAGATTCTTGTTTATTAAGAACCTGTTTCAAATTTTCCTTTTTAAGATTTTTATTCAGGCTGTTTTCAAGCCTTTTCCCGGAAGAACATCCCAAGACAATACTGGGAAAACTTAACAGGCTATAAAACAGTCTGTAAAGTGATTAAATATTCGTAAATAAATCAGGTAAAAACCATTAGAAGCTCCCTAACTTCCGACAAGCCGCTTAACTTTGCAACACATAGGCCCAGAACCAGGCAAGTAGTGTGTACCCAAAACCGACATACAATGAAAAGATACCTTCTCCTCCTGACCATAACAACACTGTTTTCAGATATAGTCTCCGCGCAAGTCCTTAACGAGACTCACAATGACTCCACCTTACAAGAAAGCAGCAAGACCTACATTTCCCCCCCTACAGTGAAAGAGTACGGAGGCTTCTTACTTGACCTGGGTACGATGTCGCTTGCACCGACCTTACCGCCTATTACCTCTTTTAAAATAAAGTTACCCGATGCCAGCAAGGATTACAGTACCATATTCAAACCAAATACAGACGCCATCTATACCAGTGGCTATCATACTTTTGGATTTCCTTCTTATGCGCCCACTCCCTATATGGACGGATTCTTCAGCAACAACTATCTGCAAATGGGAAGCTTCAGACTGAAAAACGGTTGGCGATTGAACACCTACGGCGAATATGATAAAGACGGCTGGAGAATGCCCACCCCCTCGGCTTTACCTTGGCAGAAAGACAATTTTAAAGGAGCTTTTGAGCTGAAATCGGCAAACGGCTCATTCGGTATCCGTGTTGAAGTCCGGAAAGGACATGAATGGCCGTTTTAGCCAGCCTGCATCTTGATTAGGGCGGAAAGCATCAGCTCTCCTTTTCCGACACATATTCTTTCACCATCCTGACCACTTCATCCCCATAACGCTCCACACTCTTTTTACCAAAATAAGGAACAAGAGACAAATCCCCCTTATCCGTAGGCAAAAGATTGCAAATACCTAATATGGCCTTTTGCTGGATTACTGTATACACAGGCATGCCTAAACGCAAAGCTTTCGCATTTCTCCACAATATCAGTTTCTTATACAACTCAGGATGCGAGATATCCGCAGGTGTATCCACTATACGTGTAGATCCGGTTGTGACAGAAGAACGTTTCCTACGTTCATGCGTGCCTTCTTTATCCAGCCCTTTCTTTTTGTCCTCAATAGAAAGGATTGCTTTTTGCCGGAGATAATCTGTCGTGTGAAAACCATTCTTTGCCACAAAATCCATCAGACCATATTTCAATCGGAAATTTTGTCCGAGTTCCAAAAACGACTCATTCAATTTCCGTCTCATTTCTTTATTGTCTGTGGCGGGGACACTTCCCATGACCTTTTCAAAAGGTTTCAATTGCTCCAGAAAATATAGCGATGCCGCGTGAATCCTTTGCTGGAGTAATGGGTCTGTGGCATAGTCAGTAGAAGCCGCCACAATATGATTATACTGTACGGCAAATTTCCGAGACACATTCTCAACCTTATCCCTCATCCGTATTTGTTCCGACTTCAGCGAAGATAATAGTTTAGGATAAAGCTTATAAAGAAATTCGTCTATCAGACGCACATAACGCGACAAAGAAAACATAAATGGAGTGAAATCAAAAAGCCCGTTCAGCAGCTCAAGGAAATAAGCCTGCTGCAACGAATGGAAGTGCTTCTCATCAGGCCTGTTTTCCCGTGTCTGTTCCGTAAACGCATCTATATCCGCATCACGGATAATCGCTTTGGCCGATATAGGGGCACTGAGTACCAGCCCCTCCCATGTACGGCAACGGCTTAAAGCCACATACGTTTGTCCGTGCGCAAAAGAATCGCTTACGTCAATAATCGCATGATTGAATGTAAGTCCCTGGCTCTTATGTATAGTAATGGCCCACGCCAATTTTAAAGGATATTGTCGGAAAGTACCTTCAATCTCTTCCTTTATTTCTTTGGTTGTCTCGTCCAATGTATACTTTGCATTGGTCCATACTTCTTGCTGAAGCAAAAAAGGATTACCGTTTTCTTTACTCTTCACCTCTATTGCAGAAGCAGAAACTCTTGTAACCTCTCCAATCATGCCATTATAATAACGGTGTTGTCCGGACGTGTCATTCTTCACAAACATCACTTGAGCCCCTTGCTTCAGTTCAAGCTGTTTGTCCGTAGGATAAGCAAAGTCAGGGAAACTCCCTTCAATTTCGGCACCAAATACATAAGAACGTCCGGATAGCTGCTCCAGCTCTCTATCATTTATACGCTGGGCCTGCGCGTTATGGGTCACTAACCTGATATACCCCTCTTCCTCAGACGGCTTGAAGTCGGGAATGCACCGTTCATTCAACAAGTCCAACACATGACGGTCACACCGGTTCTCTCGGATATTATTCAACAGATTCAAGAAGAAGGCATCACTCTGCCTGTACACAGTCTTCAGCTCAATAGCATAATACGTTGCTTGTTTCAGTGCCTTACTGGAAAAGAAATAAGGAGTATCATAGTAATTCTTCAGTACCTGCCATTCATTTTCCTTGGCAACGGGAGCCAACTGATGCAGGTCGCCTATCATCAACAGCTGCACTCCTCCGAAGGGTTTGTCTCGTTCCCGATAACGCCGCAATACATTATCTACGGCATCCAACAAATCGGCTCTCACCATACTTATCTCATCAATCACCAGTAAATCCGTACTTCGGATGATGGCCTTCTTCTCCCGGCTAAAGCGATAACGGTAAGCCTCCTTACCGTCGGCATTAAACGAGGCTTCCGGAATAAAAGGGGCGAAAGGCAACTGGAAAAAAGAATGTATGGTAACCCCTCCTGCATTGACTGCCGCTATACCGGTAGGAGCCAGCACTATCATCCGTTTGGGACATTCGGCCTTCAGTCTGCGCAAAAAAGTGGTCTTACCTGTACCGGCTTTTCCCGTAAGAAAAAGATGTGTCCCCGTGCGTACCACAAATTGCCAGGCAAGAGCAAGTTCCGGATTCTGTTCCATATACACTACATTTATTGTCTGTCCGGCATATCCGGACAGACTCCTGATCACAAAGCGCAAAGATAGCCTTTTTTCTTAGAACAGACTTCCGCAAGCCCTGTATTTATGCGGCACAAAGACAAAATCAGAAAGACCCTTTGATACCCATGTTCTTGGCATACAAGCTGTCTATTATACCATCGGCAAGTCCTATGACCGGTACATGGATATAACCGGCTCTGACCACCTTTGCGATAGTGAGGAATATTTCAGCTGCCGGAACTATAACATCCGCACGGTCGGCTTTCAGACCGAATCTTTCCATGCGTTGCTCTGGAGAGAGCGGCTTCAGTACATTATACAGCTGTTCAAGTGCGTCTACCGTAATACGCTGCGTCTTTTTGTCTTTTGTCTCTATCAGCTTATAGAGTTTGTTGATATTCCCACCGGAGCCTATAATGTTGATTTCCTTAAACCCTGTGGTCAGACGCTCCAAATCATCTTTCATCTGCCTCCACGTGTCTTCTCTGGCCGCACCGCTCAGCATACGCACGGTACCTATATTGTAGGACAACGACTGCACCAGTTCTCCGTTGGTCAAAAGATTGATTTCCGTACTTCCACCGCCGACGTCTACATAAATATAGTTCCCCGTACGGTCTTCAAGACACTCTATATGGTTGTTATATATCATCTTGGCTTCTTCCTGCCCGTCAATGATTTCTATCTGTATGCCTGTATCATGTAATATTTTCTTTATAATAGATTTACCGTTCTTCGCATCGCGCATGGCCGATGTGGCACAAGCCCGGTAATCTGTCACTTCGTATATTTTCATCAGCTGGCGATAAGCTTTCATCAGCCGCCGTAGCTTGACGGCTTTCGCCTCAGATACCTCACCTAAGGAGAACACGTCAAAGCCAAGCCGCAAAGGCACACGCAACAACAAGACTTTAGCCAGACGTTTGCTGACCAAATTCTCGTTTTCTTTCACTTGTTTTATCAATAAACGGACTGCATTCGAACCTATATCCACAGCCGCATAACATTTAGCACTCATACTATAAAAACATTCAATAAACTATCATCAGACAATTGTTCCCAAGATTCATTCTCCATCCATCGCTTCCTGATAATGGTTGTATAAAGCCTCTTGAGAACGTAAGGCATATTCGCCTTCAGCTACGGTCCACGGCAGATTTTCACCTTTCCCGTCCACTATCCTGCCCTGCCAGGTATCATGCAGGCCATAATCGACCACCTGTCTCAAATCGGTCTTTATCTTCGGGTCGTACACAGGGGACACCACTTCCACACGGTTGTCCAAATTACGTGGCATCCAGTCGGCCGACCCTATGAAGGTCTTGTCCTCACCTCCTGCGGCAAAGATGAATATGCGCGAATGTTCCAGATAACGGTCTATGATTCCGTTTATACGGATATTATCACTTATGCCCGGAATGTCTGTCACCAAAGAACAATTGCCACGGACCAACAAGTCTACCGGCACTCCATTGGCTGAGGCTTCGTAAAGTTTCTTCACCATCATGGGATCTGTTATATGATTTATCTTTATCCGGATATACGCCGGCTTTCCAGACTGTTTGTTTTTTATCTCATCATTTATCAGTTTTATGAATTTTTGTCTCATCTCATTGGGAGAAACCAACAATTCTTTGAACTTGACAGGAATATAAGGCTTTTCTATGAAATTGAACACATTGTCAACATCATTCACTATACTGCGTGTGGCTGTCATCAACATATAATCCGTATATGTGCGCGCATTTCCCTCGTGGAAGTTTCCCGTGCTGATACACGCTATGTTCGCCCCCGTCTTCATTGTTATATGTGTTATCTTTGAATGGACTTTCAGTCCTTCCACACCGAAAATGACGTGTATGCCGGCGTCTTGCATCTTTTTGGACCACCCTATGTTGGAAGCTTCATCAAAACGGGCAAGCAATTCGATGACCACTGTCACCTTCTTACCGTTTCTGGCCGCGCAAATAAGAGCCTTGACCACTTTTGAATCCTTAGCCAGCCTGTACAAGGTAGTCTTTATGCTTTTCACTTCCTTGCTTATGGCAGCTTCCTGCAATACACGTATGTAGTAGTCAAAGCTATGATAAGGCACGTGTATGTATCTGTCTCCTTGCTGTATAAGCTTCAGCAGGCTCTGGCAGCTGTCCACTTCCGGCTTCACGAGAGGAGGCCATGCCGGATATTTCAAGTCTTTACGTCCGCAATCCGGAAACGACATCAGATCCTTATGATTATGATAACGCCCGCTTGCCTGCACAGTGTCCAGCTTGTCAAGACTCAGCTTGTCCATCACACGTTTCAGCAGATCCTTGGGCATTTCCGCATCATAAATGACGCGTAAAGCATTCCCTTTTCTGCGGCTTTTCACCCCTTTGGAAATTTTCTGAAGGACACCGTTACGCAAATCGTTATCCATTTCCATTTCCGCGTCTTTGGTGAACTTGAAGGCATATGCCTGGAAAGAGTCATAATCCATTCCAAAGAATATCATGGGCAGGCAATAGCGTACCACATCATCCAGATACATCAGATAACTTTTCCCCTCCTTATCCGGAAGGCGGACAAAGCGTCCGCATTCGGCCACAGGCAAGGCGATGAGCGCATATTCCACATTCTTCTTTTTACCCGACTGCATTCTGACAGCCAGATGTATGGTTTCGTCATTCTCATCACTGAGATGCTTCACGGCAGCAAGCCATAACGGACTGACAAACCCGCTCAGCTTCTGCCTATAATAATCTCGTATGAACTCCTGCTGTACCTCATCCAACTGGTTGTCTTTCAGAAGGCAGATATGCTCTTCCTCCAAATGGCGGGTCACATCGGCTATAGTACTTTCATATTCTTTGGCATATCTGTTGTTCAGCTTCGTTATCTGCCTGATGAGTTCCTGTGCATGAATCCGTTCTTTACGCAAGCTTTTATCCTGACACTCGGCTATACGGTTCAATGTGGCCATACGCACGCGGAAGAACTCATCCAGATTATTCGAATAAATGCCAAGAAAGCTGAGACGCTCCAAGAGTGGGACATTGGTTTTGGTGGCTTCCTGTAGAATCCGACGATTAAAGAACATCCAACTCAAATCACGGTCAACATAAGCTTCAGACAAAGTTTTCTTATCAATCATATCTGCTCCGACTTAATTTTGACATCAATATAGGAAAAGGCGAATGTCGCGATGGCGGAAAGCACTGCATCCAGACGTCATGGCCAATCCGCATCCTATCTTTGCAGGGCAAAGATACGCAATAAATGTTACAATCTCATTGCACAGAAGTTACAATAACAAATATCAGAAATGTGGATTACCCACATCAAATCCTTTTCGAGTACTATACACAGTGAATCAATCATTTGCCTCTTCCCTTAACAAGAACCGACACACCGCGAACTGCCGATCCAACCACAGCAAACGGTCCATATATCAAGAACAGGTTTATTTCACCCATCCAAACAACAACATATATATCATATATATAAAAACAAACACTATCAAAATCAAGCGGGAATTTTTCTAGAAAAATTTTCCACATAAAAGGAAGATGCTGATAGAAAAAATAAGGTGCCCCAAAAGCATCACCATAGAAAAGCAAAAACAATCTTTCTTTATGCGGTCTAATGACGATTTGGATCAAAAGAGCAGGCTGTAAAATCTACCCTTGTTAAAACAATGCAAAATTCAAAGTTCTACATAACAAAACGACGCAGTAAATGAGACAAAATTATTATTTTTGCCGCGTTTAAAAATAGTAAAAGAATGTAATGCTATTGTAACGGCATTGCAATGGCGCTTAAGTTCCGAAGTGTCTTCTTTGCAAAAAAAACATAGCTATGATCGGACTTTTTAACGACTGCTTCCCACCCATTATGGATGGAGTATCGGTAACAGTCTACAACTATGCCTTTTGGCTCAATAAAAAACAAAAAGATGTATGCGTGGTCACCCCACAGACACCATCAGCGGCCTGTGACACCGACTTTCCTGTCTACAGATACCTTTCTATACCCATACCTATGCGCAAGCCCTACCGTTTGGGATTTCCACGCATAGACTGGCCTTTTCATAAACAGATTCACCGTATCCCTTTCGAATTGGTGCACGCCCATTGCCCATTCTCTTCCGGAATGTTGGCACTCGGCATAGCCCGCCACAACAAGATACCGATGGTGGCCACTTTCCATTCCAAGTACCGGACCGACTTTGAACGGGTCATACCGAGCAAATCCATCGTGAACCACCTTATACATCACATCATATCCTTCTATGAGCAAGCCGATGAAGTATGGATACCGCAGCCTGCTGTAGAAGACACCCTGCGCGAATATGGATACAAAGGCAAAGTGGAGGTTGTAGACAATGGTAATGATTTTTCAGACATTCCCTATACCGCCCAAGGAAAAGCGGAATCCAGACGCATGCTGGGAATTGATCCGGATATTCCGGTGCTGCTATTTGTAGGACAACATATCTGGGAAAAGAACGTGAGATTCCTGCTCCAATCCCTGACCCACTTACGGAACATACCATTCCGCATGTTCTTTATAGGGACAGGCTATGCCACAGAGGAAATGAAACGGATGGCCGGAGACTTGGGGCTTACTCGCCCAGATGCCAACGGACAACCTCTTGTGACGTTTGTCGGTGCCGTAAACGAACGCGACAAGCTGAAACAATATTATCTGGCCGCAGACCTGTTCCTGTTTCCGTCATTGTATGACAATGCTCCACTGGTTGTAAGAGAAGCAGCAGCCTTACACACCCCTTCGATATTGATACAAGGAGCTACCGCTTCTGAATTCATAGCTGATGGAGTCAACGGTTTCATTTCGGCCAATGACGAGAACGAGTATGCACTATGCATACAAAGACTGCTACTCCACCCGGAACAGATACAACAGGCCGGTGAGAACGCCGCCCACAGTCTGGCACGTTCGTGGAGCGATATAACAGATGAAGTGAATGACCGTTACACCCATTTGATGAACCGTTACAAACGACACACCAAATAAGCCATAACCAGCAACATACAAACAAACATGAACAAGAAACATATTGTCTTAGCCGTAGTTCTTGGGCTATCTGTCATAGGCTACATGTTTTACAAAGATGTGGACACCCACAAATTTTCCGGCATACAGTTCGGTTTCCAGACATGGATGGGAATAGTTATAGCCATACTGTGCTTCGCCGCCCAGAATTTCGGAATGATGTGGCGATACCGGTTACTGACAGAAGGTAGACTGAGCTGGAAACAAGTGTTCCGCGTAAACGTATTATGCGAATTCACTTCCGCAGTCACCCCTTCTTCCGTAGGAGGAAGCAGCCTTATATTCCTCTATCTGTATAAAGAAGGCATAAGCGCAGGGAAAAGTACCATGGTAATGATAGCTTCCCTCTTCTTTGATGAACTGTTTCTTTTCCTAAGCTGCATAGTGATAGCATGTCTGTTTCCTTTTGACACTCTGTTCGGTGAGACAGCTTGGATCAACGCAGGCGTGAAATGGGTATTTTTTGCAGTAGTCACAGCTGTGGGATTATGGACATTGCTCTTGTATATAGCTCTATTCTACAAACCTCAATGGATAAAAGCCATACTCATAGCTCTATTCTCCTTACCTTTTCTCCGCAGATGGAAGGAAAAAATAGTACATCTGACTGACGATCTGGTATCCAGTTCGCAAAGAATGAGACAGCACGACATAAGCTTTTGGCTCCGTCCCTTCGCTTCGACCGCATGTGCATGGTGCTTCAGGTATGCCATTGTCAACGCACTTCTCCTTGCCTTCTCATCCGGCGGCAACCATTTGTTGGCATATGCACGCCAATGGATATTATGGATGATTTCCATTGTGAGCCCTACACCTGGAGGCAGCGGACTGAGCGAATACATGTTTAAGGTATATTACGCGGATTTCTTTCCCGACATCAGCACAACTATACTTGTTGCCCTCGTCTGGCGTATCATCACTTATTATTCCTATCTGATTGCCGGAGCTTTTGTTGTCCCACATTGGATAAAAGGAAATCCCAAGTCCTTATAAAATTCCGGCGGCTTTTATAATGCGCTGTTCTATGTGCCAAGATAATCCGTCAAGCGCAAGTTCCTTCATCGGAAAGCACAGCAGACTAATATGCAACCATTAAAAACAAGCTGCAAATAACCGGAAATACAACTATATCATCCCCCATTTTCTCTATGCTTATCCAAACGCTCAGACAAATCCACCCATCAAAGTAACGGATAACACAATAATCCACACTCCTTGTCAGACTCGTCCGGCACGACGTTGTCAAGACTAATGAAGTCCCATTCGCAATATACAAAAAGTGCATTTACCACAAATCTGTCATAAAGCCTCACAAGAGTTTTTTCTTGCTTTCCGAGATAACCAAGCAAATTATCCAAAGTGTTTAATGACCGATTTAGGTAAAAAAAACACCCTGACAAATGCCAGGGTGCCCTTTATAAAATCTATAATGCTATCGCATTATTCATTTCTTAGCTTCAGCTTCCATCTGTTCTTTCAAAGCAGCCAGTGCATCAATATCACCCAGCGTAGTCGAAGCTGCCTGATTTTGGATTACAGGTGCTTCCTCACGCTGCTTGTTCTGCTTCTTTGCAGCTTTCTTTTCAGCTCTTTCCTCCGCTTTTGCCGCATCTTCGAACACTCTGCTATGAGAAACTATAATACGTTTGGCATCTTTATTAAATTCAAGAACCTTGAACGGCAACTTCTCGTCAACCTGAGCCTGAGTACCGTCTGCCTTAACCAAATGTTTGGGAGTGGCAAAACCTTCCACGCCATAAGGTAAAGCTACGACAGCACCTTTCTCCAACATTTCCACAATGGTTCCTTCGTGAATAGAGCCTACAGTAAACACTGTTTCGAACACATCCCAAGGATTCTCTTCAAGCTGTTTGTGCCCAAGGCTCAAACGACGGTTTTCCTTGTCAATTTCCAATACTTGGACTTCTATGTCCGCACCTATCTGAGTAAATTCAGAAGGATGTTTCACTTTCTTAGTCCATGACAAATCGGAAATGTGTATCAGACCATCCACACCTTCTTCACACTCTACAAACACGCCGAAGTTAGTGAAGTTACGAACCTTTGCAGTATGCTTGCTGCCTACAGGATATTTCTCTTCTATAGTTTCCCAAGGATCGGGCTTAAGTTGCTTGATACCCAAAGACATCTTACGCTCTTCACGGTCAAGCGTCAGAATCACAGCCTCAACTTCATCTCCAACTTTCATAAAGTCTTGCGCTGAACGCAGATGCTGCGACCACGACATTTCAGAAACGTGTATCAGTCCCTCAACACCCGGAGCGATTTCAATAAACGCACCATAATCAGCCATCACAACGACTTTACCTTTCACATGGTCGCCAACTTTCAAGTTCGGGTCAAGGCTGTCCCACGGATGCGGAGTAAGCTGTTTCAGACCTAAAGCTATACGTTTCTTCTCATCGTCAAAGTCCAAAATAACGACATTCAGTTTCTGGTCAAGTTCAACGACCTCATGCGGATCACTTACACGACCCCATGACAAATCTGTAATATGAATCAGACCATCTACACCTCCCAAATCAATAAATACTCCATAGGAAGTGATATTCTTAACAGTACCTTCAAGAACCTGACCTTTCTCAAGCTTACTGATAATTTCTTTCTTCTGCTGTTCAAGTTCAGCCTCAATGAGTGCCTTATGAGAAACAACCACATTCTTGAATTCCTGATTGATTTTTACCACCTTGAATTCCATGGTCTTTCCTACAAACACATCATAGTCACGAATAGGCTTCACATCAATCTGTGAGCCTGGCAAGAATGCCTCTATGCCGAACACATCCACTATCATGCCGCCTTTTGTACGACATTTGATATAGCCTTTTATAATTTCTCCATTCTCTAAAGCAGCGTTCACACGTTCCCACGAACGGGATGCACGGGCTTTACGATGAGAAAGAACAAGCTGTCCTTTCTTATCTTCCTGATTTTCGATGTAGACCTCTACTTTATCACCTACCTTCAAGTCCGGATTATAACGGAACTCACCCATAGGAATGATGCCGTCAGATTTATAACCGATATTCACAACTACTTCACGCTTGTTTATTGCGATTACGGTTCCGTCAACAACCTCGCGGTCGTTAACCTTGTTCAGCGTATTGTCATACGCTTTCTCTTGTTCTTCATGGCTAGCACCTGTAACAGAATCGCCATTCTCATACGCATCCCAATTGAAATCCTCAATGGGCTTTACATTCTTTAAATCTTCCATTTAATAAAAAAATAGTTTTTAATTAATTAAGTGAGACATTATGTTGACTCAAACAAATCGGCGGCAAAGATAGAGTTATTTTCTTGAACTCCAAAGCATAACATTATTTTTATTACGAAAGTTCCCAGAATGGCTTTCTTCCGGGTATAAAACAACTCCCAACCTTTTCTGACCATCCGGCATTCCAAATTCACATATCTGAACTTAATGGGCGTTCAGACATCCAGCACCTGAAACCGTTCGGGCTGGTAGGTAGTGCGAATCCGCCACTCTTGCGGATATAAATTGTTCACTCTGTTGCCTATATTCTTCACAAAACCAAGAGGAACCCCACGGTATGTGACCAAAACAAAGCCACGGGGATGCTGTCCGGACAAGCTTACCGTCCCCTTATGCAGATAAGAAACGGCCTGTTCCAAAGACAAATCTTCCATAGGGAAAGCCGATTTATCCACATATGTGCCCATAGCCAAAGCATGCATAGGAACCACATCCTTCCCATAAACTGTGCCCAATGACGTACCGGCCTGAAGAACACGCAATCTCTTCCGGAAGACGTCCAGTTCTTCGCTCCAACGTTTTGGGAAAAGGAACAAAGAAGAAGCTCCATCGTCAATAATCACCTTGTCCTCACCAATCGGTCCGAGCCAGGAGGAAACTGTCCTTACAGCTGCGGCTTGTGGTGTGATTTTCCTTTTCTGCTTCAAAGACCTGCCTCTATCATACGTTCCTCCTCTCATCGGACTTCCGCCCACAGACTGCGAACTTTCCCCGTCCTTCCGTAAGACACAGAGAAAAAAGCCCTCTCCACATGTCCTGTGTGGGAAAAAGCGACAGACAGGCATAGACTTATCCATTCCCAGACTTCCAGATATCTTCCATTCTTCAGGAATATCCAAACACATCTGCGTAGCCCCCAATTCCCTGCATATCCAGGAAACATTTTCTTCGTTTTCCTTTATATTATATGTACAGGTACAATATATAAACAGCCCACCGGACTTGAGGGCTGGCCATACATTCCCTACTATACGCCGCTGGCGTTGCCAACAAGCTTCCACTGCATCAATGCTCCATTCTGCAATGCTTTGAGGGTCTTTTCTGAACATCCCTTCACCGGAACAAGGCACATCGGCCAGTATCACGTCAAAACATTCCTGCAAATCAGAGAAACAGGAGGAATCACTGTTTGTCGCGATGAAAGACGGACTTCCCCACTTCTGAAGATTCTCTACCAACACTTGCGAACGAGAACGGATCACCTCGTTTGCCACCAGCATACTTCCCTCCGGCAAACAGTCAAGAGCCAACGTAGACTTACCTCCCGGAGCCGCACAGAGGTCAAGCATTAGCACCGGTTTGTCCGAAGGCAGACATTGCGCCAGGGCCTGCTCCAAAAACATGGAAGAAGCCTCCTGAACATAATAAAGCCCAGCATGGAAGAGGGGATCAAAGGTATAGTTCAACCTCTCCGGCAAATACACCCCGGACGTACACCACGGCACAACAGAAGGCAGCGGTTTTCCGGACCGTAACCATTTCCTCCATTTTGAAGGGTTCAACCGAATGCTGGCCGGAGACTCCTGCGCCAAGGATTCTTTGAACGACTCAAAATCATCCGCCCCCAGCAAAGCGGTCATCATACGGGAAAAGTCAACAGGCAAATTCATAGCTTATAAAAACAAAAAAACGGATTCCCATTATAAGTGCGACAACATGCACCCGTTTCAATTAACGCACAAAGATAAGACTATTTTATACCATTTACCACGATTTTCTTTACCTTTGCAAGAGCATAATCTAAAATAACTGCAGAATTGAAACATTTCATTGCAATCATAACAATCTGCCTCATAAGCTGTGGGCAAATTCTGTCGCAAGAAAGGAGCGATTCCTTGACCGTCCGTTTTTTAAGACAAGAAGGTGTTCCTGTCACAAGCAACAATAAGGTGATGCTGCTGATGTCAGGACGCGAAAAGTTCACAGACCTGTTCCAATCTATCCGACATGCCAAACACCATATACACTTGGAATATTTCAATTTCCGGAACGACTCCATTGCCGATGCCCTTTTCACCCTGCTGAGGCAGAAAGCAGAGGAAGGTGTCAAGGTCCGTGTCATTTTCGATGCTTTCGGCAATTGTTCCAATGACAAGCCACTAAAAAAACACCATATAAGAGAGTTGCAAAAAAACGGAATTGAAATCGTGAAATTCGACCCAATCACCTTTCCCTACATAAACCATGCCTTACACCGGGACCATAGGAAAATAGCCGTCATAGACGGACTGGCAGGCTATACCGGGGGAATAAATGTGGCAGACTACTACATTGACGGCCTGCCAGAACTGGGAGAATGGCGCGACATGCACGTGCGCATCGAGGGCGACGCGGTACGATATCTTCAGGGTATATTCCTGAACATGTGGAACAAAGAGACCGGCCAACACATAGGCGGCCCCGCCTACTTTCCCGATACTCCCCAATGGCCGGACAGTATAACCAAAACAATAGCCATCGTGGACCGTACTCCCCACGTGACTCCGGATGCCATCCGCAACGCCTATGTGCATTCCATCCTGTCGGCGCAGCAAAGCGTCAAAATTGTCAACCCGTATTTTCTGCCTATCCGCCCCATCAGAAAAGCGTTAAAAAAAGCATTGAAAAAAGGAACGGAAATAGAAATCATGATACCAGCCGTATCCGACATTCCGTTCATACCGGAAGCATCCATGTACATAGTGCACAAGCTGATGAAAAGAGGGGCCAAAATATATCTGTTCAACGGAGGATTCCATCACTCTAAAATAATGATGGTAGACAGCATTTTCAATACGGTAGGTACAGCCAACCTGAACAGCCGGAGTCTGCGCTACGATTATGAGACAAATGCCTTCATCTTCGATATCTCCACGACAGAACAACTGACGGAAATGTTCGCACGCGACGTGAAAAACAGCACTGTACTCACACCGGAAATATGGAAAAAACGCTCGGTCTGGAAAAAGTTCGTCGGCTGGATAGGCAATCTGCTGACCCCATTTCTATAACTTCACGTCCTCAGAACCCATTTTACTTTTTGCCTGGTACTATTCCCCAACAGTTTACCATCTGCTTTGTTTGTCCAGAATATGATGACAAGTGCGCACATCATACCTCTTTGAAATCCGCTACATAAACGCCAGAAAAGTTTATAAATGTAAAATAAACACAGACTATAATGCCGAAAACGTATATACATGTTAAAATATAGAGGCTGAATACGCAAAAGGGAAAAAAGGAAAAAAGACAGTAGAACAGGGAAAAGCCATGAAGGAACCGAAGATTTTCTCCCGAACCGGCCTGTAAACCCACTCACACCCGGCTGTGAATCCGTCCGCACCTCATCAGGCATATATCCGCATCGGGCTGTGTGGCCGTCCACACCAGGCTGTCAGACCAATAACGCCCCATACATCACGGCAAGACGGACAAAGATATCAGGCTAAAGCCACCTGTATTCCTACACTCCTTATACCCTAACCATAGGAACTAAAGACATCATCCGCTCCTTTAACTCAGCGTATACCGCTATCAATCAAGCACATCAATAAATATTGTCGCATCTGTTCCCATCCGTCTACAAATGAACGGAAACACGCGATTCTCAGAGTTAACAAATGCAAAGTGACATATTGTCAAAATCTGTTCAGGACAATCTTACAGAGAGACTTGAAGAACTCAGAGCCTGAAGAAACACGCAAAATATCTGCCCTTTATTTGCAAAAAACAGAATATTTTGCGAATATTGCAAGTACTATGACACAAAAAGCAACAGCATATAACCTCATAGCCATAATAGGCCCTACCGCATCCGGCAAAACAGCTTTTGCCGCCTCACTGGCAGCCCGGATGAACGGAGAAATAATCAGTGCGGACTCACGCCAGATTTACAAACGCATGGATATAGGCACAGGCAAAGACCTTTCTGACTATACCGTGAAAGGACAAACCGTCCCTTACCACCTGATAGACATCAAAGAGCCCGGATATAAATATAATGTATTCGAATATCAGCGGGACTTCCTTCAGGCGTATGAAGCGATAAAGTCCCGTCACAAGCTCCCCATCCTGTGCGGAGGGACCGGTTTGTACATTGAAGCCGTACTGAAAGGCTACCGATTGCTCCCGGTTCCGGAGAACAGGACATTGCGCCAATCTCTGGAAGGAAAAACACTGGACGAACTCACATCCATACTGCGTACTTACAAGACGCTGCACAACACAACCGATACCGACACCCCCAAACGCGCCATACGGGCCATTGAGATAGAAGAATATTACAAAAACCATGCTCCCGCGGATGAATGCCCCTACCCTAATCTCCAAGCTTTGATTATAGGTATAGACATTGACAGAGAAAAGCGAAGGGAGAGGATATCCCAACGGTTAAGGCAACGGTTGGACGAAGGCATGGCGGAAGAAGTTAGTCGGCTGCTGGACGAAGGCATCAGCGCAGAGAATCTGATATATTACGGACTGGAATACAAATATCTGACACTTTACGTCACCGGCTCCATCGGTTACGACGAAATGTTCAACAAATTGGAGACAGCGATACATCAGTTTGCCAAACGGCAAATGACATGGTTCAGAGGCATGGAAAGACGAGGATTCACTATACATTGGATTGGTTTTGACACACCGTTGGAGGAAAAGATAGCTTTCGTTGCCAAGGAATTCGGAAAGTTGCCGTATATTTGTGCTACATAAAATGCGTCTTTCCAAAAAAAGTTTACCCATGGATACAAAAAGCAACAAATGGGGTGTCATATACAATCCTAAAGCCGGAACCCGAAAAGTACAAAAGCGCTGGAAAGCGATAAAAGAATATATGGACAGCAAGAACGTGGACTATGACTACGTACAATCTGAAGGATTCGGCTCGGTGGAACGTCTGGCAAGAATATTGGCAAACAACGGTTATCACACCATTGTGGTCGTTGGAGGCGACGGAGCTTTAAACGATGCCATCAATGGCATCATGCACTCCGAGGCTTTAAACAAAGAAGACATCGCCCTAGGCATCATACCCAACGGCATAGGCAACGATTTCGCGAAATACTGGGACATGGATACCGAATACAAAGAAGCGGTAAACTGCATCATAGGCAACAGAAAGCGCAAAATAGATGTAGGCACATGCCAGTACTACGACGGACAGACCCATCAGACCCGCTACTTTCTCAATGCCATCAACATAGGACTCGGAGCGCGCATAGTCAGAATAACCGACCAATGCAAGCGTTTCTGGGGAGTGAAATTCCTATCCTACTTCATGGCGCTCATCGCTCTGTTCTTTGAAAGAAAGCTCTACCGCATGCACCTGAAAATCAACGGAGAGCATATCCGTGGGCGTATCATGACCGTATGCATAGGCAATGCCTGCGGATATGGGCAGGCGCCCAGCGCAGTTCCTTATAACGGATGGCTTGACATATCGGTAATTTACAGGCCAAAACTTAAACAACTGCTGTCCGGCCTGTGGATGCTGATACAGGGCAGAATCCTGAACCATAAGATGGTGAAGCCCTACAGAAGCCAGCACATCAAGGTGCTGAGAGCGCAAGACGCTTCCGTCGATCTGGACGGACGCATTCTCGAAAGGCATTTCCCTCTGGAAATAGGCATCATACATGAAGCCATATCACTGATAATCCCGGAATAAGAGAATAAAGCCTGTTTTGATTTTTACGCGGTACAGTTGGGGATGTTTTTCTGAAATCACACTCCAAGCACCGTCAAATATTTACCCTATAATAATGATGATAAGTAGATGTTGAAAATTAGTTTATATCACGATTTTTGTGTAGCTTTGCATGCACATATAAATCCATACCGCTATCGCAAAGATCAAAGTAATAGAG
>CASFQC010000006.1 GCA_949296415.1 uncultured Bacteroides sp.
CCTGTTGGTACATACCTTTGGAAAGTTGGCTATTGCTCTACTTACATTCGTCAATTTTTAATCTTTGAATCAGGATACCAACTCCTGATTCGCATTATACCATATTATATATATGTGAATCTGCCAATTCGGGGAATCTGTGGCAAAACAACTGATAACTTATGCGTATGAAAGCCAAAAGTGTATGGTTGCTGGTTGCCCTTCTCTTGGTCTGTCTGTACGGGCGGAGCCAAAATGCCACAGAAGGTTACATCATCAGCATTGAGAAAGACGCGGTCTACATTGACCTGAACAAAACACAGGTAGCGCCAGGCGACCTCTTTGACGCATACAGGGTAGGCGGATATATGACCCACCCTGTAACCGGGAAGCGCATCCGCAAAAACGACGTGCTGATTGGGCTGCTGGAAGTGGGCGAAACCTATGCGGAATATTCCGTTGCCCGTCCGCAAAACCCTACCCTGATAAAGCAGCTGGAAGCAGGCATGAAGATTGTGCCCCACGTCCAACGTCCGGCAACAACACCGGAACGTACAGGCAATGTGGACACGGCTGACGGAGACCGTGTACCCATTGTGATAGCACCCGCCGTGGTGAACGATGTGGTGAACAACGGACACTTCGGAGGCTACGTGGCCGACATTCTGATGGAACAGATGCTGCAATGCGACAAAGTGCGCCTGCTGGACCGCAGTGTGCTGAACGCCCAAATGAGCGAGATAGACCTGGCAGGCGACGTTCTCGACCCTGCCACAACCATCCAGCGCGGACAGGCCATAGGCGCACGCTACGTCCTGCAGACCACCATGCAGAAACCCGACGTGGCCAACATCAAGACGGGAGTGCCCCTGGCAGCTGTCATGGGAGCCGTGCAGATGGCTACGGGGACGGACATCGGCGCAGCCTACGCCTCGAACATGCAGATAGCCCAACTGAAAGCAGCCGTAGTCATCTCGGTACGGGTGGTCGACCAGCAGACGGGCGAGGTGGTCTTCATGGCTTCGGGCGAAGGAGAGGCCAAGGGAAAATCACAGGTCGCCATGGAATACGGCGCATTGGGCGGAGGCCAGCTGAACGGAGGCGTGGAAGGCTTCAAGCAGACCGTCACAGGTAAAGCCATACAGCAGGCGTTCCGACGCATAGGACGCAACCTGATATCGTTCTTTAACGGTAAGACAGACAAGAAAGTGGCGGGCAGCTTGTCCGGAGGATTCACTCCGGACGCGAAGATGTACTCCAGAGGATACCGGCTCTATATGGGTACGGAGAAACTGGACAAGGAAGGGCTCAGCATAGCCTTTGCTGATACTCCGGACCTGTATTTCCAGTACAAGAAAGCCAAGAGGAACAGAGTGTGGGGATGTGTGTTGCCGCTGTTCGGCATAGGTTTCGCAATGGGAGTAGGCACTCCGGTCATTTGTAACAGTGACAACATGACAGCTACCGGTATCGCATTTGGCATGGCAGGACTTGGAGCGATTGCAGACGGCATAGTACTATACTGCAACGGACAAAATAAGGTGAAGAAAGTCGCCAACCGATACAATGCGCTGACCTCTTCCACTTCTTATTACCGGCCGACCAAACGGAAAAGGGAAGCGTCACTGGCACTCGCACCCAACGGGCTAAGAATCACATTCTAAAAAAATAGCAATACCGATAAGGAGGCAGACCGGCCTCCTTATTTTTTACCCCACCTCACTCAGGGAAGATATCCGGACACAAAGCGGTCGTTGCCCGAAAGGTCGCGCCGCAACGACACACCGGCATAACCGCAACGCCTCAACACATCGGCTGTCTGAGGACCGTAAGCACGGTTTATCTCAAAATACAGCCGCCCGCCCGGCCGCAACAGCGACATGCCCAGACTGGCTATGCGGCTGTAGAAGCGCAGGGGATCGTCATCGGACACAAACAAGGCGCCGGAAGGTTCCCAGTCCAGCACGTTGCGTTCCATCTCTTTCCGCTCGGCGCAGGTTATGTAAGGCGGGTTGCTCACTATGAGGTCAAAACGCGGCTCCACAGAAAACAGCGGGGCCAGCACGTCACACTGCCTGAAACATACCCGAGCACCCAGAGCGGCACTGTTGGCACGAGCCACACGCAAGGCGGCTTCGGACACATCCCACGCCTCCACCCCGGCCGACGGCCAGGCACAAGACAGACTTATAGCTATGCAGCCGCTGCCCGTACCCACATCGAGCACGCTGTGCGCAGGAGGACACTCGTCCAATATCAGCTCCACCAGCTCACCGGTCTCAGGACGCGGAATGAGCACGTCGGGAGTCACCTTGAAGCGGCGGCCCAAGAACACGGCCTCGCCCTGCACATACTGCACAGGCTCGAAACGGAGCAGCCGGTGCAGAATGTCGTGCAAATCCTTTTCCGACTTTGCCGATAATGTTATATCTTTGCCCAGGTAATAATCGGTCGCGGCCTGCCCCAGCATTTCGCAACACACGATGCGGGCCAGGGCCGAAGCCTCCCCCTGAGGATAGGCAGACTGCAACATGCGGCGGATGCCGCGTGGAGAAATGGTAGACATAATTTTGAATAACGAACTTTTTTCAGGCCGGGAAAAGCCTTCTGTGCGTTTTCCGTACAGACACACAGGACAGTATTCTCCCGTTTGATGGCCACAAAAGTAAGAAGAATAAAAGACAGACAACCTGTATGGAAGAAGAAAAATACATGTGGCGCTGCCTGCAGCTGGCCTCCAACGGGCTGTGCGGCGCCGCCCCAAACCCCATGGTAGGGGCCGTGATTGTATGCGACGGGCAGATTATAGGCGAAGGCTATCACGTGCGGTGTGGCGAGGCCCATGCCGAAGTAAACGCCATACGCTCCGTACGGTATCCCGAACTGCTGAAGCGTTCCACCATCTACGTCAGCCTGGAGCCATGCGCCCATTACGGAAAAACTCCTCCCTGCGCTGACCTGCTGATAGAAAAACAGATCCCCCGCATTGTAATAGGATGTCAAGATCCCTTTGCCCGGGTGGCCGGACGAGGCATACAGAAGCTGAAGGACGCCGGACGGGAAGTCGTGACGGGAGTGCTCGAACGCGAATGCCGCTTCCTCATCAGACGTTTCATCACCTTCCACACACAGCACAGGCCCTACATCACCCTGAAATGGGCACAATCCTCCGATGGCTACATAGACCGCCCGCGCACCACAAACGAAAAACAGCCTGCCCGACTGTCGTCTCCACTCACATCCATGCTGGTACACAAACGCCGGACCGAACACGCTGCCATCATGGTGGGCACACACACTGCCCTATTGGACAATCCGTCGCTCACCGTACGCCACTGGTACGGAAAGAATCCCGTCCGCGTAGTACCCGACCGTAATCTGGACCTGCCCGATACCCTCCGCCTGTTCGACGGAAGCGCACCCACACTGGTCTTTACCGAAAGCAAGCAGCGCCCGGAAAGACCCGGCACGGAATATGCGGATACCGACTTCGGACAAGACACACTACCGCAAATACTGCACGAACTGCACCGGCGCAACCTGCAGTCGCTGCTGGTGGAAGGAGGAAGACGGTTGCTGCAATCCTTCCTCGATGCCGGTCTGTGGGACGAAATCTATGTGGAAACCTCGCCGCAAAGACTGGGCTATGGTGTGGAAGCACCCCATACAGATTCCTCCATACCACATGCCGAATATACTTTTCTGGGACACAATTTCCGCCGTTTCCTGTCGCCAAGGCTGGCGGCCGAAGCCCCGGAAGAGCTTCTCCCCATCGGCAAAAACAGGCATATTATCTATAATTTTGTATAAAACTTGCCGACAAACAGGATTATATAAAAAAACGTTCCTATTTTTGCATCTTGTAAATAAACGCAAATATTCAACAAAGACGAATGAGAATAAAGTTTCTATCATTGCTGACAGCGTTTCTGCTAACCTCCATAGCCATCAGTTCATGTCTGGACACGGACACGAATTATGAGTTCAGCGCAGACGCCACTGTAAAAGCCTTTGCCCTTGACACCATATATGGAGTGGACTACCCCTTTACCATTGACCAAGTAAACAGACTGATATTCAATGAAGATTCCATGCCTATAAGCGCAGACACACTTATAGACTCCATAAAAATCACCACGTTCACTGCTGGTTATGCCATCACCTCGGGCGTACAGGACACGGTGTTGAACATAGACAACTATCAGGATCTGTCTGCCGCCGCCACAGAAGGCCTGACCTTCACCGTGCACGCGGCAAGCGGCGCCACCAGAATCTATACGCTGAAAATCAACATACACAAGCAAGACCCCGACTCGCTACAGTGGACCAACATGGGTGACGAAGTAATGGACGACATGGCCGACTTTGCCACAGCCAACATACGGGGAAAGCAAAGAGCGGTGGTATTCGGCCCTTACTTATATATATATGTATATAACGGAATGGAAGACACCTATGCCTACCGCACCGAAACCGAAAGCCACAACACACTGGAACGCATCACCCTCACCGGTCTGCCCCAAGAGGCAGACATCACCTCCGTATGCCCTCATAACGGACGGCTGTACATGTCCTTGCAGTCCGGTGATATCTACTCGTCGGCCGACGGCACAGCATGGCAGAAAGAGGAAACCCTCAGCGGAAATGTGACCACACTGATAGCCGACTTTACCGGCAGCCTGCTCGCCATAGTGGAACACGAGGGAACGAACCGTTTCGCACAAGCCACAGATGAAGGCTGGACAACAGGCGGAGAACTGCCCGAAGGATTTCCTACCTCGCACCTCTACGCCACATCATACACTACCGCCAACTTCATCCCACAACTCATGATAGTGGGGCATACCGACGGGACAGACGAAAAAATCATCCCATGGGCATTCGACGGACGTTCGTGGGCCAAGATGGATCCGAATTCATCATATGACTCATACTGTACGACAAACGATGTGGGCAACTATCCGGCAGTGATACACTACGCAGACAACTTCTACATGCTGGGTGAAAAGCTGCAGTGGTTCTACAAATCAGAGAACGGACTGGGATGGTTCAGGGAAAGCCGGAAATTCCTGCCGCCAGCCGCAGTAAGCATGTGGGGAGACTACTCCTTGGCCACAGACAACGAAAACTACCTGTGGCTGGTAACCGGCTCCAATGACGCCACCCCCAACCAACTGTGGAGAGGACGGCTGAACAAACTGGGCTTCGCACGCCAATGAAAACTGAACACAGGCACCATTCCCACACCCGAACAAGGACGAAAATCAGTTGAAAGATGCAAGACATAGAGCAAATAGATTTAGAACGGATACCGCAACACATCGCCATCATAATGGACGGTAACGGAAGATGGGCCAAGCAACGCGGACAAGAACGCAGCTTCGGACACCAGATGGGGGCGGAAACCGTACATATTATTGCCGAAGAGGCCGCAAGATTGGGAGTAAAGTATCTGACGCTCTACACTTTCTCCACCGAAAACTGGAACAGACCGGCCGAAGAGGTGGCATCGCTTATGAGTCTGCTCTTCGACAGTATAGAAGAGGAGACATTTATGAAAAACAACATCAGTTTCCGGGTGATAGGTGACGTGGAAAAACTGCCCGCAAACGTACGCCAACGTCTGGCAAACTGCACCGAACATACAGCCTCCAACACAGGCATGTGTCTGGTACTGGCACTGAGCTACTCGTCGCGTTGGGAAATTACGGAAGCCGTAAAACGCATTGCCTCTCAAGTGAAAGACGGCCGGATAGACATAAACGACATAGACAGCAATATGGTGGCTGCCAACCTGGCCACCAGCTTCATGCCCGATCCGGATCTGCTTATCCGTACAGGTGGAGAACTGCGCCTCAGCAACTACCTGCTATGGCAGTGTGCCTACTCGGAACTGTATTTCTGCGACACCTATTGGCCCGATTTCCGCGCCGAGGAACTCAGAAAAGCCATATCCAACTACCAGAAACGCGAGCGCAGATTCGGGAAGACCAGCGAACAGATAACCATTTGATTCAGATATAACCGTAATATAAACCAAAGGAATAGATGCACTATCGTATTTTCTCTATATTCTTCACAGTGGCCTGCTTATGGGGATGTATAGAACTTGCCGCAGCCCAAGATACTGCTACCGCCAAGAAACCGGTCATTCTTTACACCAACATACCACAAAAATATGAAATAGCCGACATCAAGGTAGTAGGAGCCGACAACTACGAAGACTTTGTGATAATAGGACTGTCCGGACTGTCCAAAGGTCAGGTCATAAGCATTCCGGGCGAAGAAATCACACAGGCAGCCAAGCGCTATTGGAGACACGGACTGTTCTCGGATGTCAGCATTACAGCCGACAAGATAGAAGGCGACAAAGTGTGGCTTACCATACACCTGAGCATGCGCCCGCGTGTGTCGGAAATACGCTACCACGGAGTGAAAAAAGGTGAGCGTGAAGATTTGGAAGCACGTGTAGCTCTGCTGAAAGGCAACCAGATAACACCCAATACCATAGACCGTGCGCAAACTCTAATCAAACGGTACTTTGACGATAAAGGCTTCAAGAATGCCGAGATAATGATAACCCAAAAAGACGACCCGGAAAAAAAGAACGAAGTTATCATTGACATCAATGTGGACAAGAAAGAGAAAGTGAAAGTACACAAGATAAGCATTGACGGCAATCTGGCCCTGAGCGACAAGAAACTGAAAAGGGTGATGAAGAAGACCAACGAAAAAGGCAAGCTGATAAATCTCTTCCGCACCAAGAAATTCGTGGAAGAGAATTACGAAGCCGACAAACAGCTCATCATTGACAAATATAACGAACTGGGTTACCGTGACGCCATGATTGTAGCAGACAGCGTAACTCCCTATGACGACCGTACGGTAAACGTGTATCTGAAAATAGACGAAGGGCAAAAATACTACCTGCGCAACATAACATGGGTGGGCAACACATTATATCCCTCGGAAGCACTGAACAACGGACTGATACTGAAGAAAGGCGATGTATACAACCAGAAATTGTTGAACGAACGGCTGCAGACCGACGATGACGCCATAGGCAATCTCTATTACAATAACGGTTATCTGTTTGCCAGCATTGAACCTGTAGAAGTGAATATTGTAGGCGATTCCGTCGATTTGGAAATACGCATATACGAAGGCAGACAAGCCACCATCAACAAAGTGACCATCACCGGCAACGACCGGCTGTATGAGAATGTGGTACGCCGCGAGCTGCGTACCCGTCCCGGACAACTGTTCAGCAAAGCCGACTTGATGCGTTCCTACCGCGAAATAGCACAGATGGGACACTTTGACCCCGAACAGATTAATCCGGACGTGGTACCACACCCTGAAGACGGAACAGTGGACATTGACTGGCAGCTGGTATCCAAAGCCAATGACCAGGTGGAGTTCTCCGCCGGTTGGGGTCAGACCGGTATCATAGGCAAACTGAGCCTGAAATTCACCAACTTCTCATTGGCCAACCTGCTGCATCCCGGTGAAAACTACCGTGGCATATTGCCGCAAGGTGACGGACAGACCCTTACCCTGAGCGGACAGACCAACGCCAAATATTACCAGTCGTACAGCATCTCGTTCTACGACCCTTGGTTTGGCGGCAAACGGCCGAACGCTTTCTCCATATCGGCATATTACTCACGCCAGACCGACATTAGCAGCCAATACTACAATGACGCATGGTACAACAGCTACTACAACAGCTACTACAGCGGCATGTATGGATACGGCCTATACAATTACGGCAATTATATCAATGTGGAGAACTATTATGACCCGGACAAGTCCATACAGATGTGGGGAGTCGCCATGATGTTCGGAAAGCGCTTGAAATGGCCTGACGACTTCTTCCAGTTTACTGCCGAGCTGTCGTACCAACGTTACCTGCTGAGAGACTGGCAGTACTTCCCCATCACTAACGGCAAGTGCAATGACTTGAGCATCAACATTACACTGGCCCGCAATTCAGTGGACAATCCTATTTATCCGCGTCAGGGTTCGGAGTTCTCACTCTCCGCACAGATCACTCCGCCTTACTCACTGTTCGACGGCAAGGACTACGCAGGCTATTACAATGCGGACGGAAGCATCACCCAAGACAACATGAACAGACTTCACCGCTGGGTGGAGTACCACAAGTGGAAATTCAAATCGAAGACTTACATTCCACTGATGGATCCTTATAATGTAAAACGCACTCCCGTATTGATGACCCGCGTGGAATTTGGCTTGCTTGGACACTATAACAAATACAAGAAGTCACCTTTCGGCACATTCGAAGTGGGCGGCGACGGCATGACCGGATATTCAAGCTATGCTACGGAGACCATCGCGCTACGCGGATATGAGAACGGTTCGCTGGCGTCTTACGGTTACGAAGGCTATGCCTACGCACGCCTCGGCATAGAACTGCGCTATCCGCTTATGCTGGAGACCAGTACCAGCATATACGCCCTGGCTTTCCTCGAAGCAGGTAACGCATGGCAGGATGTGAGTGACTTCAATCCGTTCGACCTGAAGCGTTCGGCCGGTGTGGGTGTACGCATCTTCCTGCCCATGGTCGGCATGATGGGTATTGACTGGGCCTACGGTTTCGACAAAGTCCGTGGAAGCCGGGATTACGGAGGCAGCCAGTTCCACTTTATCTTAGGTCAGGAATTCTAATGGACAACCCCTTAAACAGTAACCATATGAGAAGATTTATTTTAGGATTGTGCCTCTGTCTTGGCATGAGTCTGGCCGCCAACGCCCAGGAATATGCGCTGATTGACATGGAATACATATTGGAACATATACCTGCTTACAAAAGTGCGACCGACAGCATGAAACAGGCCAACGACCGTTGGGAAGCTGAAATCAAGAAAGTATCCGATGAGGCTAAAAACATGTACGACGCTTACCAGAAAAATGCGTCCCAACTGCCCGAATCCGACAGGACAGCCAAAGAGAACGCCATTGTAGACAAGGAAAAGGAAGCGGCCGAGCTGCGGCGCAAATACTTCGGGCCGGAAGGAGAGATGGCCAAAATGCGCGACAGGCTTGTACGCCCCATACAAGATGACATATACAATGCCGTGAAGGAGATAGCCTTGGACTACAACTATGCCATGGTAATAGACAGGGCTTCGGCAAGCAGCATCATATTTGCCATGCCTGACATTGACATCAGCGATGAAGTCCTGTCAAGACTGGAGCAACGATAAGGAGACCTATTGCAAAAAGATGTCCGCACACGGATTCCATCCGGCAATAAGGCTGCTTGTCCGTTACAGAGAAAGGTAAAAATAGGTGTATGCAGTCATAAAAAACAGGAAATAGCCTGTGGAACGGCATCTCATCTAAAATTAATTTTATACATTTGCAGCGAGACAGTACCAAGATAATAATCAACTTAAATATTTTTGTTATGCTAAAGAAAATTGCATTTGCAGTAGTTATGTTTATGCTCCCCTTGGGAGTCATGGCACAAACCAAGTTCGGCCATATCAATTCAGGGGATATCATCGCCGCCATGCCCGAATACACCAAAGCACAAGCCGACCTGGATGCCTTGGGTAAACAATATCAGGAGGAACTGAAACGTGGAGAAGATGAACTGAACAAGAAGTACCAGGAATTACTACAACAGGCCGACTCCCTGCCAAAGAACATCGCAGAAAGACGCCAGAAAGAAGTGCAGGACATGGCCCAACGCCAGCAGCAATTCCAGCAAGATGCCTACCAGAACATGCAAAAGGCACAGGAAGATGCTTTCGCCCCCATCCAACAGAAAATGAACGAAGCCGTGCAGGCTGTAGGCAAAGCCGAAGGTGTAATCTACATCTTTGACATAGCACGGACTCCCATAGCCTACATCGGCACGGAAAGCATAGACCTGACCGCCAAAGTCAAGGCGCAGCTTGGAATCAAATAAACGCATCGGAATTTCTTTTTCATATTAATTTAAATAATGAGCGACGGCGCGGATAGCAAGGCTTCGGTGTGACGCAAGCCTTGTCGTCCGCGCTTTTCCGTCACACCGTATCCCACACAACAGTAACCGGCCTGCCACTGTCTGCCCACTTCATCTTCTCCACACCACATGAACTATCCGCACATTCCCGGCCCCATCGGCGTGTTCGATTCCGGCTATGGAGGCCTTACCATCCTCAGCAAGATACGCGAGACGCTTCCACAATATGACTACATCTACTTAGGCGACAATGCGCGTACCCCTTACGGCACGCGATCGTTTGAGATAGTGTACGAGTTTACCCTACAGGCGGTGAACCGGCTGTTTCTCATGGGATGCCACTTGGTCATACTGGCCTGCAACACGGCTTCGGCCAAGGCCTTGCGGAGTATACAAATAAACGACCTGCCGCAAATGGACCCGCAACGGCGCGTGCTGGGCGTAATCCGTCCCACAGCCGAATGCATAGGTACCCTGACGCGCAGCAGGCATGTGGGCATACTGGCAACGGCGGGCACCATACGGTCGGAATCGTATCCCCTGGAAATCCACAAACTGTTCCCCGACATCACCGTCACCGGACAGGCGTGTCCGATGTGGGTGCCGCTGGTGGAGAATAACGAGGCGCAAAGCGACGGAGCCGACTACTTTGTAAAGAAGTACATAGATTCCTTGCTGGAGAAAGACCCGCTTACCGACACCGTAGTGCTGGGATGCACGCACTACCCCATACTGGCGCCTAAAATAGAACGGTACATGCCGCCACATATCGCCACCGTAGCCCAAGGCGGACTGGTGGCGGACAGTCTGAAAAACTATCTGGCACGCCATCCGGAAATGGATGCCAAGTGCACCAAAGGCGGACATTGCCTGTACTTCACTACCGAAGCGGAGGAAAAGTTCAGCGAGTCGGCCTCCACTTTTCTTAACGAGCCCATTCGTGTGGAAAGGATAGAACTTTAGAAGACGTCTCTTACGTTGAATATTTTCCTATCTTCTGGTCAACCGCCATCCGAAATCTTCCACAGCGTGTTTCCGGGACGGATTGTTGCGCCGGTACGTCAGACGAAAGGGACAGAACCTTTCACTACAGGCTGCCGACACAAGACAGTCACGCCACACCTTCACGCGAAAATGCGGATATAAGTGTAAAATCGTAGTAAAAAGACAGATTTAAGAAAAAAAGTCGTTATATTTGTTTTACGAATATAGGATGCGGTTCGGACGGGTCGTTGGAAAAGCAAACTTTTCCTTGTCCCGTCTCTCACCTTTCACTATATTTGTCAGTACATAACCCCTAAAACTTTAAAGCCATGATGGAAGAAGACAAAAGTAAGCTTAAGAAAGTGTACACCGGCTCGCTCTGGCAAGCCGAAATGGTGAAAAGCCTGCTTGGCAACAGCAACATCGAATCGTCCATAAAGGATGGCGGAGTGGTCAATGTGGTTCTGCCCGAAACTGCCATCGGGGTAACGGTCCTGGTGGCGGAAAAGGACTACGGGCCGGCCATGGAGATAGTGCGGGAATTCGAACAGACACAACAGGAAGAATGACCGCCAGGACCACCAACAGCCACAGATATGATACAACCGCTTGAAAGAATTGCCATAAAAGTAGGCAGCAACGTACTGGCTAGGGCCGACGGCACACTGGACGTGACACGCATGTCGGCCCTCGTCGACCAGATTGCCGGACTGCACAAGACCGGCATGCAGATTATCCTCATATCGTCCGGAGCCGTAGCCTCCGGACGAAGTGAGGTGCAGGTGACACGCAAACTGGACAGCGTGGACCAACGCCAGCTGTTCTCGGCCGTAGGACAGGCCAAACTCATCAACCGATACTATGAACTGTTCCGCGACCACGGCATTACCGTGGGACAGGTGCTCACTACCAAAGAAAGCCTGGGGACACGGAGACATTACCTCAACCAGAAGAACTGCATGAGCGTCATGCTGGAGAACAGAGTCATCCCCATAGTCAACGAGAACGACACCATATCGGTAAGCGAACTGATGTTTACCGACAACGACGAGCTGTCCGGACTCGTAGCCTCCATGATGAACGCGCAGTGTCTGGTGATACTGAGCAACATCGACGGCATATACGACGGAAAGCCGGACGACCCGCAGGCGCACATCCTGTACGAAATAGGACCGGACACCGACCTGACACGCTACATACAGACCGCACGCTCAAGCTTCGGCAGAGGGGGCATGCTCACCAAGGCACGCATAGCCAGGAAAGTGGCCGACGAAGGCATAGCCGTAATCATAGCCAACGGACGGCAGGACAACATACTGACCGACATTGCGGAAAACGAAGCCCGACTGGCCGCACAGCCCGGAAGCCGCTACGAAGACACAGACGGCGACCGCACCCGCCGCCCGGTGTACACCCGCTTCACCCCCGCGCCACAACCCGCATCGGGCGTAAAGAAGTGGATAGCACACAGCGAAGGATTCGCCAAAGGATGCCTCCACCTCAACGCCGACGCCTGCCGCGCCTTGCTGTCGGACAAGGCCGTAAGCCTGCTGCCCGTAGGCATCACACAGGTGGAAGGCGAATTCGAGAAAGACGACATCGTGCGCATAGCCGACCCGCAAGGACATCCCATAGGGGTGGGAAAAGCCGCATGCGACGCCGCGCAAGCACGGGACCTCATGGGAAAACACGGACAAAGGCCGGTAGTGCACTATGACTACCTCTGCCTGGAATGACCACCACACACATTATCATACAGAAACCCAGACTACACACAGACTACACAGCCTGACAGATTTACACACATATGGACTTGAACACCACCTTCGCACAAGTACAGAAAGCCAGCCGACAACTGCAGGCGGCCGGTGACGAACGCATAAACGCCCTGTTGAAGGGCATGGCCGACGCAGCCATAGAACAGCAGGAAAGCATACTGGAAGCCAACCGTGAGGACCTGGCCCGCATGAGTCCGGACAACCCGAAGTACGACCGACTGAAGCTCACGCCGGAACGCCTGCACGACATTGCCCGCGACATGCGCAAAGTGGCCTCGCTGCCCTCGCCCGTGGGACGCGTACTGAAAGAAAGCACACTGCCCAACAGACTGAAGATAAGGCGTGAGAGCGTGCCCTTCGGCGTGATAGGAGTCATCTACGAAGCCCGCCCCAACGTAAGCTTCGACGTCACCGCCCTCTGCCTGAAAAGCCAGAACGCCTGCATACTGAAAGGCGGAAGCGATGCCGCAAGCACCAACCGGGCCATAGCTGCAACCATACACGACGTGCTGCAGCGGCATGGCATGGACCCCCACGTGGCCGAACTGCTGCCCCCCACACACGAGGCTACGGCACAGTTGCTCCATGCCGACAGGTACGTGGACCTCATCATCCCCCGGGGAAGCGGGAATCTCATAAGGTTTGTCAGAGAGAACGCCACCATTCCGGTCATAGAAACCGGAGCCGGCATATGCCACACCTACTTCGACCGCTATGGCGACACCGCCAAAGGAGCACGCATCATACACAACGCCAAGACCAGACGGGTGAGCGTGTGCAACGCCATGGACTGCCTCATCATACATGCCGCACGCCTGGCCGACCTGCCCGACCTCTGCCGCATGCTGCAGGACAGCCACGTGACCCTCTATGCCGACCCGCCCGCTTACTCTGCGCTGCAAGGCCGCTATCCCGACACCCTGCTGCAGGAAGCCACGCCCGAAGACTACGGCACCGAGTTCCTGGACTACAAGATGGCCATAAAGACCGTGGAACATATGGACGGAGCACTGGAGCACATCCGGCACTACGGTTCCCGCCACAGCGAAAGCATAGTGACAGAAGACCAGGAACGCGCCCGCCGCTTCTGCCGTGAGACCGACGCCGCCTGTGTATACGTCAACGCCCCCACCTCCTTCACCGACGGGGCACAGTTCGGACTGGGAGCCGAAATAGGCATAAGTACCCAGAAACTGCACGCACGCGGCCCCATGGGACTGGAGGAAATCACCACCTACAAATGGCTGATAGAAGGCGACGGACAGACAAGGCCATAGCCCACATCCGCCCCACCCTACGGCATCCGTTTCCACAAGCCGTATAAGCCACTAACTTCCAAGCATTTTTCCCGGCCGTTTGCCCCACATCTCACGCTTTTGCATTATCTTTGCCCGCCAAAGAACCAAACATATGAGAAAATATATACTGGACCTGACCGTAACGGAGAACATACACGTGAATGACCGTTACGTGCTGCTGAAGCTGACGGCTCCGGCAGTGCTTCCCGAAATGCAGCCGGGACAATTCGCCGAGCTACGGGTAGACCATTCGCCATCCACCTTCCTGCGCCGCCCCATCTCCATAAACTATGTGGATAGGGAAGCCAACGAAGTGTGGTTCCTCATACAGCAGGTGGGCGAAGGCACCAGACAGCTGGCTGCGCTGCAGAAAGGCGACACTCTGAACACCGTACTTCCGCTGGGCCACGGCTTCAGCCTGCCCGACAAACCGGAAGGCAACTATCTGCTGGTCGGCGGAGGAGTGGGCACAGCTCCCATGCTCTTTCTGGGAGCCACACTAAAGCGGCAAGGATTTCGCCCCACCTTCCTGCTGGGAGCCCGCAGCGAGTCCGACCTCATGCAGCTGGATGAATTCGCACGGCTGGGTACCGTGCACCTCACCACCGAAGACGGAAGCAAGGGCGAGAAAGGCTATGTGACCCAACACTCCGTACTGCAGCATACCACGTTCGACTTCATCTATACCTGCGGACCCAAACCCATGATGCAAGCCGTGGCACGCTACGCGGCCGCACACCACACCGAATGCGAGGTGTCGCTGGAAAACTCCATGGCATGCGGACTGGGAGCCTGCCTGTGCTGCGTGGAGAACACCACGGAAGGACACTTGTGCGTATGCAAAGAAGGACCGGTCTTTAATATAAAGAAACTATTATGGCAGATTTAAGAACAAACATAGGCGGCATGCAGATGAAGAACCCTGTAATGACCGCATCGGGAACATTCGGCTACGGAGAGGAATTTGCCGACCTCACCGACATCAGCCAGATAGGAGGCATCATAGTGAAAGGCACCACCCTGCACCCACGCGAAGGAAACCCCTACCCGCGCATGGCGGAGACCCCCTCGGGGATGCTCAACGCCGTGGGCCTGCAAAACAAGGGCGTGCGCCACTTCGCGGACATCATCTATCCGCGCATCAAGGATATAGACACGAACATACTGGTCAACGTGTCGGGTTCGAGCATAGACGACTATGCCGAAACCGCCGCCATCATCGGCAGCCTGGACCGCATCCCCGCCATCGAGCTGAACATATCCTGCCCCAACGTGAAGCAGGGAGGCATGGCTTTCGGCATCACCGCCAAAGGAGCCGAAGAGGTAGTGTCCGCCGTGAGAAAGGTGTATGGGAAGACTCTCATTGTGAAGCTCTCGCCCAACGTGACCGACATCACCGAGATAGCCCGCGCGGCCGAAGCCGGAGGAGCCGACAGTGTGTCGCTCATCAACACCCTGTTGGGCATGGCCATTGATGCCGAACGCCGCAGGCCGGTGCTGTCCACCGTGACGGGAGGCATGTCGGGAGCGGCCGTCAAGCCCATAGCCTTGCGCATGGTGTGGCAGGTGAGCCGTGCCGTGAAGATACCCGTCATCGGCTTGGGAGGCATAATGAACTGGAAAGATGCCGTAGAATTCCTGCTGGCCGGAGCCTCGGCCATACAGATAGGTACCGCCAACTTCATAGACCCCACCGTGACGCTGAAAGTAAGAGACGGCATAAACGACTATCTGGAGCGCCACCACTACCGGTCGGTGAAAGACATTGTCGGCGCACTGGAGGTATAGTTCCGGCAAGTCACCGGCGGGCGACACACCGCCCGCACGGAAATTCCGGTGCCCATCCGCACCGGGGAAACCCCGGGAAAAAGAGGAAACGGAAAAAAACAGCTACAGATATTTGGATAAATAAAAGTTTTTTCCGTACCTTTGCGCCGTTAAAACAAAGGTATCGGAATGTAGCGCAGTTGGTAGCGCACTACGTTCGGGACGTAGGGGTCGGGCGTTCGAGTCGCCTCATTCCGACACATCACGAGAAAAGCCGCTGAAGTTCAGCGGCTTTTCTCGTTTTATACGCATCCACGAAACGGAGCGGAAGCCCGTCTGCCACGCATCGGACGTCCCTCCGCTCCGCATGAGACCGGCCTACTCCTGCCTGTCCGGGTCATCGCCCAGACGTTTTATAGCCATGCCTGTCAGAACAAGCCGGTACAAAGACCCGGACCTTGACGGAGTTATCTTCATGTTAATCAGCCCATCCGCCCCCATCTCCCTCAGCTTCCCGGCTATTTCATCCAAGGCCTTGTCCGTATCAACATAGTCTCTCGACACGATGTCGCCTACCTGCGTCCGCTCGCCCTGTGTCACCGAGACAATGCTGCCCAAAGGTTTGTAAGGAAAGTCCACATCCGGACTCTCTGTCACGAAAATCCCGTTCTTATGCAGCTGCGAATAGTCCACATAATAGGTATAGGTAATCTGCTCTGTTGTAAAACACGATGTCATCAACAAGGCCACACTGGCCAATACGACAAGCATATCCGTTTTCATCTTATTCAGTCTTTCAGATCCATACCCAGGTTATACATGATGAAGCCGTATATGTCGGCCTGCTCCTCAAGCACCTTCCCCATGGGCTTGCCGCCTCCGTGACCGGCCTTGCTGTCTATGCGGATAAGTGTGGGATTGCTGCCTCCGTTGCACTCCTGAAGTGTGGCGGCAAACTTGAAGGAATGGGCGGGCACCACACGGTCATCGTGGTCGGCCGTAGTGACCAGCGTGGCCGGATATACGGTTCCGGGCTTCAAGTTGTGCAGCGGGGAATATCCCTTAAGGTACTCGAACATCTCCTTGCTGTCCTCACTGGTGCCATAATCGCTTGCCCAGTTCCACCCTATGGTGAACTTGTGGTAGCGCAACATGTCCATCACTCCCACTTGGGGCACCGCCACACGGAAAAGGTCAGGCCTTTGTGTCATGCAGGCGCCTACCAGCAGACCTCCGTTCGAACCTCCCACAATGGCCAGCTTGTCCTTACTGGTATATTTTTCGGCTATCAGATATTCGGCGGCGGCAATGAAGTCGTCGAACACGTTCTGCTTGTGCATCTTAGTGCCGGCCAGATGCCACTCCTCGCCATACTCGCCTCCGCCGCGCAGGTTGGCCTGGGCGTATATGCCCCCGCTCTCCAGGAAAGGAATGCGCATGGAGGAGAAAGACGGGTTCAGGCTGATGTTGAAGCCGCCGTATCCGTAGAGATACACCGGATTGTCCCCGTTCTTCTCCAACCCTTTCTTATAGGTAAGGAACATGGGTATGCGGGTACCGTCCTTGCTGGTATAGAACACCTGCTCGGTGACAAACCCGTCCGTGTCAAAGTCCACCTTGGGCGCACGGTAAACGCGGTACGTGTTGGCCTCCATGTCATAGGAATAGACCGCGCCCGGGATGGTGAACGAGGTGAAGGTGAAGAAGCACTCCTTGCTGTCCTTGTTGCCGCTGAAACCCACCGACCCCAAAGAAGGCAGGTCTATCTCGTGCAGCAGACGGCCTTCGGGCGTATAGACATAAGCACGGTTGGCCGCATCCTTGTCGTAGGTCAGCAACAGCTTCCCGCCGATAATCTGCGCCCCCGAAAGCACGGCGTCGCCTTCCGGCACCACCTCTTCCCACTGGTCTACGCCGGGTTTGTCCGGAGTAGCCGCCATGACCCTTCCCTTAGGAGCGCCATAGTTGGTGTACAGGTAAATCTTCCCGTCCAGCACCTCCATAGGGCTATACTGGTAGTCCATATCCGTGGCCATAGGCACAAAGGAGGCACCGGGTTTGCGCAGGTCTTTCACAGAGAGAGTGTTTCCCCTACCCTCTCCGCTCTCGTAGAGGAACATCATAGTCTCGTCCTCGTCCACACTCACCGAGACAAACCGTCTGGGATGCGCCTTATCTTCGAATACCAGCCTGTCCTGCGACTGCGGCGTACCCATCTTGTGGTAATATACCTTATGGTTCTCGTTCACGTTGGAATATTCCTTGCCCTCCTGCGGCACGTCATAGGCGCTGTAGTAGAACCCGTCGCCCTGCCAGGCCGCCCCGGTGAACTTGGCCCACACGATGTGGTCGTCCAGCAGGCGTCCGGTCTCCGTGTCAAGCACATAAATCTCCGTCCAGTCCGACCCGCTCCGCGAGATGGTGTATGCCGTGTACTTCCCGTCGTTGGAGAAGCTCAGCCCCGTGAGTGCCACGGTGCCGTCATCCGACAGCTTGTTGGGATCGAGAAACACGCGCGGTTCAGACTCCGGACCATCCTGCACGTAAATCACATTCTGATTCTGCAATCCGTCGTTCTTGGAGAAATAATATTTGCCGTGGTGCACGGAAGGCGCGCCGATGCGCTCGTAGTCGGCCACGCGGGTCAGCCGCTCCAGCAACGCTTTCCGGAAAGGAATCTTCGACAGATAGCTTTCCGTCACCTTGTTCTCGGCCTCCACCCAGGCTGCCGTAGCCGCACTGGTATCATTCTCCAGCCAACGGTAAGGGTCGGGCACCCTGGTACCGAAATACACATCCACCGTATCCACCTTAGCCGTTTCCGGATAAGCCAGTCCCTGCTGTCCCGCTCCTCCGCAGGCTGCGGCCATAAGGCCTGTAGCAAACAAAATCATCAGTTTATTGTTCATACTCTATACATTATTATATTATAAAAAACCGTCGGCAGCCGCAACGTGCGCCGACAGTGCAAAATAAATCATTTTTCTTGAGATTGAGGACATTCGGTATCCCTTATATGCTTAATTTCCAATCGGTCATCATCCTACACACGACCTTTTCATCCAGCCTCCATCCTTACATGACAAGAAGCCGGACAACCGACTGAAAGGCCACAGCCTGGAGCATACCTGTACACCGCCCGGTGCAGACCCGTCCGCAGCCTGCTGTGAGTCCGTCCACAGGAAGCTGCGGACCCATCCGCAGGAAGCGGTGAGTCCGTCCGCACCAAACTGCTGATATACAGCACATCAGCCGGCGCAAAGATGGCACTCCTCACAAAAGGACACAATTCTGCCGGAAAATCAGCGGTCATTCCAAAGATTTTACTTACCTTTGCCGCCGGAGTGAGTGTCCCGGCAAGGGGCGGTCATTTCCATCATCTGTGTAGGAAACGAAACCGGATGAACATGATGGGTAATAACACTCCTGATTCTCAGCACGTCAGGCCGGCTGAAAAAGTCGGCAATGCCGTAGGCCTGTCCGGACCGAAGGAACCTCCCCGACATTGGTACATCGCCATAGTAAACAACAATACCGAAAAGACATGCTGCAGACGCATGGAGAAACTCTTTGACGAGTGGGCGCGGCAGAACCTGCGGCGCTGCATGGCCTATGTGCCCATACAGAGAGAGACGCGCGTGTGGCGCAACGGCCGCCGGTCGGAAGTGGAACGCATCCTCTTCCCCACCTTTGTGTTCGTGCGGTGCACCGAGCTGGAACGGCGCAGGGAGATAGCCTACATCCCCTTTGTGAAACGTTTCTTTGTCAACATAGCGGGCACTCCGGTCAACGGCCACCGCCCCGTAGCCATCATTCCCGATGACCAGATGGCCAGCCTCCGCCGCATGGTGGAAGGCGCCGACTCTCCCATATCTGTCAGCAACCGTCCTCTCCGTCTGGGCGAACGGGTGCGGGTGAACGGCGGCAAGCTCTTGGGTCTGGAAGGCAACGTCTACCGCGAAGCCGACGGCAACACCAACCTGGTAGTGGCCATAGACTGTCTGGGATGCGCCATGGTAAGGATAGCACGCGACTTGCTGGATCCGGTGGAAAGGGGATGAAAGCCTACACCAAGTGGCATTCTGCGTGCACAAACCTGAACATTACGCCGCTAAAGTGGATGATGAAGCGGCCTGAAAGAAAGGGTTACGGACACCGGCGTGAATGTCCGCCATTTTGCCTCACTGAACTAAAAGAATAAAAGACATTGAATCCTTGTCTGAAACCAAAGCTTTTCGTATCTTTGTTTTAAGATCAAATCGAAGGAGGATTGCTTTATGAAGGAAGACAAGAAGGTTGAAGACAATGCCATGACAGCAGGTGAGCCGCAAGCGGTTTATTCCCGCGTATCCCATGAGCCGTATGTCTCGCGTGCGCTGATGGACGAGCTGATGAACCAGTCCGATGAAGCGAAACTCTACATCATCAAACAGCTTTCCGAAAGCATGAGGAGTGTAGCGAAAGACACGGAAGGAACCGGATTCTCCACGGAAGTAGAAGAAAGGGAGAAGCAAATGGAAACTAAGCGGGACCATTGCAGGCGGAAATATCATTTGCCTGAAGGACTGATACGGCATATGGGGTGCATTCCTCCACGCACAGATGAGGAACGGGAAAAAGCAATTGAAGATTATCTGATGGAAAAATACGGCCAGAGATGAAAGTTTTCCTTGATACCAACATCGTGATGGATTATGTGGAGTACCGCGAGCCATTTGTTTTACAACTCAGATGACAGGCATTCCATCCGAAGCATAGGACCATCCGTCAAGTATCCAATATTAAAAGGCAAAGTATCCTTGGATACTTGGGCAAGTATCCTATAATCCTTTTCCTCCCGGCAAACCCCATACGGATACGAGGAGAATGAACACCCCCACAAGCCCCAGCCTCGAAGAGGTCGGATCATGCTTAACCGCCTGATGAGCGAAGCGAACCTGCGGAGACAGTAAGCCGCCGCCATCCCCCTCTCCCCAACCGTTGCGGCAGACCTCTGGATGAAGAGAAAAAGGAATGCGCTTCAGAGAGCCCGATTTACATTCGCTTGCAAAAGACAAAATAAATCCATAGCTTTGCAAAAAGGAAAAACGGAACAATGAAAACCACAGAAGAATATGTAGATATCCTCCGAAGTAAGAAGAACTATCTTATGGAGAAGTACCGGATAGCCCGTTTAGGCATATTCGGCTCTGTGGCACGCCATGCGCAAACAGCAACAAGCGATATAGATATTTGTTTCGAAAGCGATTCGATAAGCCTGTTCAGTCTGTGTCGGTTGAAAGCGGAACTGGAAGACTTGTTAGATTGCTCGGTCGACCTGCTTCGTATGCGCGAACAAATCAAAGGTTCCTATTTAGAAAAAACGATAAAGCGGGATATGATTTATGTGTGACGATAAGCGCTACCGGATACTTGAACTGACAGACATGATGCTTGATTCCATCCACGTGATACAGTCCCGCACTTCACAGATAAAGTCTGCCAACGATTTTTTGTTGACTCCGGACAATACTTTTTTATTAGACGGAATTTGTATGAAGTTAATCTTCATGGGAGAAAGCGTTAAAACCATAGACCGATTATCTGCAGGAAAGTTATTCCTTTTATTCCCGTTCCTTGGAAAGAAATCATGAAACTGAGAGACATCATCGCCCATCATTATTTCAAGATAGACGTAGATGTAATCTATTCTACAATCAAAGAAGATTTACCCCCGCTGCAAGATGCATTGAGGCAAATAAAACAATACTTGATTTCGGTATCGGGTCGTGACCTATAATCCCCCTTATCCGGCAAGTCCCATACGGATAAAGGGAGAAAGAATGCCCGTACAAGCCCCGGCCTCGAAGAGGTCGAACCATGCTTAACCGTCTGGTGAGCGCAGCGAACCTGCGGAGGGAGACAGTAAGCCGCCGCCATCCCCCCACCAGCCGTTACGGCATACCTTGGACGGAGAAAAAAGGAAAAGCCTTCGCCAGTCAATGAAGGCGTCATCATCGGGCAACGTAGCCGCTTTCAAGCCCCCTCAAAGACAATCATATGATTCTGACTCCTGATTTGCATTAAAGCCTTTGCCATGATATACATTGTAACTTATGACTTGTGCGACGAGAAAGACGCGCAAGACTATCAGACGTTGACCAGCCTGATAAAAGAAGAAGGAACCTGGGCTTTCTTAGGCGGCTCGTCTTATCTGGTGGAAAGTGACTGTACAGCCCGCCAATTGCGCGACAAATACAGCCAGGCACTTGACGAAGGCGACCGGCTGTTCGTGGGAACCGTAACAGCACCGGCTGCCTGGCACGGTTATTCCAAAGAGGTGGCGGACTGGATTATCAGGAAACTGGACCGATAACCATGGGAAAGGATTCAAGAAAGACACAGGGCAAACCCTTCAGAAAGAGGAAAGTGTCCGCCCTCCACTTGTTCTATGTCATTGTCATATTCGTCATAGTACAACTGTTCCTGTTGGTCATCTGTCCGGGCAGAATCAACGAATACGCCTTCGACAATTTTTCTTTCGCTTCCACCGTGGTCTCTATTGTGTTGGCTGTGATATCCATTGTCTATACCTTCCAGTCAGGACAGTCCTCGTCCGACCAGTTGAGCCACATCAAGGACATTGAAGGACGCATCCACCAAGAGATAAACAGATTTTCAGACATAGACGAGCGGATAACCAAAGCCTTAAAGCCTATAGGCGACAGCATAGGCGATATCCGCCAGCAGACTTCGGACATCAGCAAAAGCATAAAAGATACCACCAATCTGTTGTTTGCCGCGCCCCCATCCAATACCGACGACAACACCTCTACAACCACCGTGGACATATACGCATTGCCCCGCATGTTCCGTATCGTTTTCTACATCTGTCAGCGTTGCGTAGATACAGGCAAGCCGTTTCCTTTCTTCATATTAAGAAATGTCGCCGAGAAGCAAGCTTATTATTGTCTGGGCGAACTGTCTGTCTGCTTTCAGACCGGACCTGATGACTATCGTGAGAGGAGTAGAATATACCCAAATAACCATTACCCGTTTCGATGCCGGTGCGCTGGGCATAACTTCTCTGGATGCATTGAAGGATTCCTTGTCTGTGCTGCTCGAAAGGGAAAAGTACAAGAATCTGTTCAAGGAGCTTGACATGTATTTTCAAGGGGAGGGGATGGCTGTATAGAAAAACGCAGAACGAATTTACCGATTTATGACGACTACTTCTGAGAATAATAAACGGATAGCGAAGAATACGTTGCTGCTGTATGGCAGGATGTTGCTTATAATGGCAATCAACATCTATGCCTCCCGAGTGATTCTTGACGCATTAGGGGAAGTGGATTACGGCATTTACAATGTTGTAGGTGGATTTGTAGCCATGTTTACCATAATCAGTGGAGCGATGACCACTGCATCCCAACGTTTCCTGTCTTTTGAAATAGGTAAAAATGAGTCGGGAAACATTCAGACTGTATTCTCTACAACAGTAGTTATTCATTGTTTGCTTGCTCTATGTATCATTGTTTTGGCTGAGACTATAGGGGTTTGGTTCCTAAATAAATACATGAATTTTCCTTCAGATAGATTGGTTGCAGCCAATTGGGTCTTTCAATTTTCTGTCCTCACATTTGTCATAAATGTCATCAGTGTCCCCTATAATGCAGCCATCGTAGCCTATGAGCGCATGAAAGCTTTTGCATATGTCAGCATTATAGAAGCCATATTACGACTTCTTGTGGTCTATCTTATTATTGTGACAAGCGCAGATAAACTAATCATTTACGCTTTAATGTTGGCTTTAGTTTCTGTCACAATCCGAATAATTTATGGAATATATTGCCGTAGGAACTTTCAAGAATGTCGGTGTAATTGGAAATGGAATAGATCCATCGGTAAGGAAATGCTTTCTTTTGTGAGTTGGAATCTGATAGGAAGTATAGCCGGAGTTGCAAAAGAACAAGGCATCAATGTATTACTAAATATATTTTTTGGTGCAGCCATCAATGCAGCACGTGGTTTGGCTTATCAAGTAATGACAGCGATGCATGGTTTTATCAGTAACTTCCAGATGGCCATGAATCCTCAAATAGTTAAATCGTATGCATCTGGAAAGAAAGAGGAAATGTTCAAGCTTGTGTTCAGAGGAAGCAAATTTTCTTACTTATTGATGTTAACTCTGTCTGTTCCTGTTATCATTGAAGCACCATTTATTCTTGATTTTTGGTTGAAAGAAGTACCGGCATATACGCCTGCTTTTTTAAGAATTGTGCTAATGACGTCTTTAATTGACTCCATGTCAGGAACACTTATCACGTCCATGCATGCATCCGGAAAAGTAAGAAATTACCAACTGCTAGTTGGAGGGACTTCAATCTTGACGCTTCCTATCGCTTATGTCTTCTTCAAATTGGGCTTTGAACCATATGTTGCAATGATTGTCGGACTGTGCATTTCTGTTATCTGTCATTTCGAAAGATTACTGCTGCTTAGAAAAACAATCCATCTTCCTGTTCCTGATTTTCTAAAGAATGTCACATTCAAAGTTTGGGGAATATCGGCATTGTCTGTAATTCCTCCCGTAATATTATATCAGACAATGGAACACGGATGGCTTTCTTTTTTTGTAGTTTGTACGGTTTCAGCAGTCTCAACTGTCACGTTTAGCTACTTTTTGGGACTAAGCAAACATGAAAAAACTGTGATTGTTACTGGAATAAAGAATATAATTTATAGAATCCGATGAACATCTCAACTATACATGATTGCTTCGGCTGTGGCATGTGTGCCATAGTCTGTTCTAAACATATAATCAATATCGGACTTAATGCGGATGGATTTTATGAACCAAGCATTACAGATGAGACCAAATGTACGAATTGCGGATTGTGTTTGGAAGTATGTTCGTATGCACATAATGAATTATCTCTAAAGAATAGCAACGTTAAAAGCTATGCAGCTTGGAGCAATGAGAAAAATGTAAGACGTAAATGCAGCAGTGGCGGAATAGGGTTTGAAATAGGCCGCGCCCTTATAAAACAAGGTTATAAAGTCTGTGGCGTTAAATATAATGTAGAGACAAATCGCGCAGAACATTATATTGCTACAACTGTAGAAGAACTGATTCCTTCAATTGGAAGCAAATATATACAGAGTTATACCGTTGACGGATTCAAGGCTATTAACAGAAAAGAAAAATATTTAGTTATAGGGACACCCTGCCAAATAGACTCCTTTAGACGTTACATACAAAAATTTCACTGTAAAGACAACTTTGTGCTGATGGATTTCTTCTGCCATGGAGTACCCTCAATGCTGATGTGGAAAAAGTATGTGTCTTGGGTTGAATCTAAAGTGGGTAAACTGACTTATGTCTCATGGCGCAACAAATTCACCGGTTGGCATGATTCTTGGGCCATATCTATTGATGGAGAAAAGACCGGAGAGAAAGTTAATTGGCACGACTCTTACAATCTGTTAATAAGGGAAAAAAAAGGTTTTTACAATTCCAGGCTTTCACAAGGTGATGTCTTCTATAAACTGTTCCTTGGTGACTACTGTAGCAATCCTGCTTGTAGGCTTAAGTGCAAATATAAATACAACCAATCATCTGCTGACATTCGAATCGGTGACTTATGGGGAAAGACTTATAAAGACAATGAAGATGGTGTCAGTGCGACTATAGCCTTCACCGCTAAAGGAGACGAGATCTTGCGTCAATGCAATTGCCACTTGATAGAATATCCTTTCGAAGTGGTAGCGGAAGGACAAATGAAGAAAAATTGTGGGAAAGCGCATACATACAGATTGGTAAAAGCTATACTTCGATGGAGAAAAGTTCCAAAAGTAATATTCAAATGCATACTCATGTTAGAATGGAGCTTAAGACTGCCGAAAAGATTCATATATAAAGTCAAGAAATCATTATGACAATACTAGCTATAAATTTTTGCTTATACCTAATATACACCATATACGGCTTCCGTAAATGTAAATATCTAACGGTTCACAATGCAATCTCATTATGGTTTACAATAATAGCCTTTATGGGATGGATAACAGTTAGATACAATATCTATCAAGCCGTTTTTGGGTTAATCCATATCAATGAAATTGAACCATATCTGTATTGCTACATATGTTTTTTATTCCTAATGTTCCCTTTGAGAAAGCTTAATTATAAACATATAACCTTATACAGATTTAGTGATATAAGGGAAACAAAATTCAAGCGTTATGCACTGATTCCTATCATAGTATTACTCATATATATCATTGCACTGATTCCGGATGTTGTAATAGCACTTTCTACAGAAAACGTCAGCGATGTTTATTATGAACAAAGAGTAGAAGGAGCCACTCTTTATGATCACGGAGCATTTGTTAATTTGATTTTTTCAATCGGAAGAAAATTTTATAATTGGTTTTGGGCTATTTTCGTTTTTTTCTCCATCTATACCATAAACAAGAACTTCCGTGGTAAAAATCAATATTATATCCTATTGTTCATAGTTGCAATCTTACCATATTTTCTGAGAACGATTCAAAGTGGAGGAAGAGGTGGATTCCTTTATTTCAGTATTCAAATAGCAATTTTGATATTACCTTTATGGAGTACATTAAATGAAAAATTCAAGAAAAAAATTCTCATTCTGAGCCTTTCTTGTATAGGACTGTTTATGGTGTATTTAGTCACAATGACCATTGCAAGACTTGAAAATTCAGTATCAGAAACACCTTTGACCAGCGTACTAAGATATTTCGGAGAACCTTATCCAAACTTAGGAAACAATCTTTGGGGGCATATAAAAAACCATCTAATGGGAAGGAGAATGTTTCCTGAATTATTTGGCTTTGACGAAACATTATCCAGTATGAGTCAATATGAGAAATTTAGTTACTGGCAAAGTTATTGTGGAGTAGCTGTTCTAAATTACAAGACCATATTTGGAGACTTTTACTTAGAATTTGGAACTATTCCAGCTATTTGCATTATTGCGATAATGGGACTACTAATGAATCAATATCTAAAAAGGAAAGTTTTGTATTTTCATCAATTACCATTATATGCCTATTATATTACCATTTGTAGCACAGCTCCACTATGGTTCAATCAAAGGAACACAGGGGATATTCTTGTCGTTATACAATGCCTAATAGTTGCTTACTTGATTAAAAGATTTTTATATGAGAAAGTTAAAGGCCGGAATTATAACAATCCATAAAATCAAAAATTATGGCAGCGCATTACAAGCTTTCGCCTTACAGGATTTTTTAGAGAGAAAAATAGGATGGAATGTCGAAATCATAGATTACAAATTTCCTAATGCCTTTCATCGTTCACATAGATACAAAGGCATCAAAAAGCGCATTAGAATGATGTTGCATGATTTTAAGGTAAACAATCCTCTATACAATAAGTTACAAAAAAAACGGTTTCGACATTTCTGGAAAACATACTTGCATCTTACATCGAAGAAGTATGCTTCACCAAAAGCATTAAAAGCTGAGCATTTTGATTATGATATTTTCCTCACTGGAAGTGATCAGGTTTGGAATCCCAATACCCTTTGTGGAGATACAATAATGATGCTGGATTTTGCGGAAAACAACAATAAGCGATTTGCATATGGAGCTTCGTTCTCAGTAACAGCACTTCCTACACAATTTATAGAATTATACAAAAACAACCTATCAAAATACATAAGCATCGGAGTAAGAGAAAAGAGTGGCATTAGCATCTTAAAAGATTTGGGAATAAGTACAAATATTGAGTTGGTATGCGACCCGACACTGCTACTGACAAAAGAAGAATATACCCCTCTCGTCCAATCATGCAGTATTAAGTTGCCTGAACATCCTTATATACTAGTTTACTGCTTAGGATATGCCTTCAATCCGATGCCTAAAATACTACATGTACTGAACGAGGTACAATCAAATACTGGCTATAATGTCATATTTATAAATAATGTAATTGAAGGTTTCCAAGGCAAATATCTTCATTATAAAAATATTGGTCCTTGTGAATTTGCCGCTTTATTTGCCTATAGTTCGTTTGTAATAACCAGTTCTTTCCATGGTACGGCATTCTCTGTCATCAACAGAAAACCGTTTTATGCAATCACGCCACGCACCAAAGACAGCCGTATAAGCGATTTTCTGATTTTCCTCGGACTGCAATCAAGAATCATGTATACAGACTCGGATAAGAAAGCAGAAAAGAATTGCGATATATACACAGATGAAATTGAGTCTAAAATCAACTCACTAAGAAACCATTCTATAAACTTCTTAAAAAGAATAGATGAATACTGTAAACAACAGTAATTCTTGCTGTCCATTAGTCTCATTATTAGTTCCTATCTATGGTGTAGAACGTTACATCGCCCGTTGTGCCCATAGCCTTTTCGAACAGACCTACGAAAACATAGAATATGTATTCGTGGACGATTGTACGCCGGATAACAGCATCAAATTGCTGTTAAATGTTTTAAAGGGATACCCTTCAAGACAAAATCAGGTACGGATAATTCGGCACGAACAGAACAAAGGATTAGGAGAAGTTCGCAATACAGCAATTGAGGCTGCTATGGGGGAGTTCGTTATGCATGTTGACAGCGATGATTATATAGACAAAGATTGTGTAAGATTGTGTGTGGAGAAGCAACAGCAAACAAACGCCGATATCATCTCCGTAGGTATTGTAAAAAAGTATCCTATGAAAGAAATAACAGTCAATGTCCCGAAATATAAAACACCAACAGATCTGAACATTGCAGTTTTAAGACATGATATACCCAACAACATTTGGGGTAGATTAATAAGGAAGTCGTTATACATCAAAAATCAGATAAAAGTAGAAAACGTAAATATGTCAGAGGATATAAATGTCTTGGCTCGTTTATTGTTCTATACAAATAAGATAGCTTTTGTAAACGATGTTTTCTATTTCTATGAATGCTCAAATACGAATTCATATACAGGCACCTTTTCAGAGACTAAATGCAATCAGTCTTTACAGACATTTGATTTACTCAGGTTATTCTTTAAAGGGAAAGATGAGAAACTGCTTAATGCCTTATACTTCAGAATGGGAAACAGTCTGTTTGACATGTCAAAGAACTGTGTAAGAAATGGAGGAAGCAAAGCCTTTTTCTTAAAACTGTCTAAATATACACACTTAATTCCACAAGATGTATTCAATAAACTGACTCTACCTGTAAGACTTGGATTGCAATTAAGGAATTATAGGATGTTTAGAACATATATCTATATACTTATAATGATAAAGAATTTTATTCGAATATGAATAATGGCTTGAATAACATCACCCACACCCTCCACAACCACCTCTGCCTCGGTTGCGGCCTCTGCGAGGACGTCTGTCCCAAGCACTGCATCACCATCCAAAGGAAAGATGGGGAACACAGGCCTGTACTTGATGCCTCCCAATGTCTTGGCGACAAATGCGGGCGATGCCTGAAGGTATGCCCAGGAGTAGGTATCAACTTGAGTGAAGCGAGCCGGTTACTCTACGAAAACGGCAGACAAGACAAATATATCGGCCGCTATGTCAGCTTGTACACCGGCTATAGCCTTGATGAAGACATACGCTATCATTCCGCTTCCGGTGGTATGGTCAGCCAGTTCCTGATTTACCTGTTGGAAAAGAAAGTCATAGACGGAGCGGTGGTCACCGGATTTTCTGAGGAAGATCATCTCACACCGGTCTCTTATATCGCCCGAACAAAAGAGGAGATCATCAAAGCAAGAAGTTCCAAGTATTGCCCGGTGGCCTTGAACAAGGTGGGAAATGAAATTGCTGGTGCCGAAGGCAAATATGTGATTGTGGGACTGCCCTGCCACATCCAAGGCTTTCGGAAAAGAGCTAAAACAGACCGAAAGTTCCGTGAAAAAGTCATCGGTTATTTTGCCATTTACTGCTCCTCGAACCGCACTTTTCATGCGCAGGACTATTTGCTGAGCAAATATCATGTCCGCCGGGATAGCATCTCATATTTTGCTTACCGTGACAACGGATGTTTAGGCTCAATGTGCATAAGGCAGCAGGAGAGCCGGGGGCAGGAATTCCCTTCAACCGCTGCGAAAGAAAGTAGCGGTTGTAGGGAATGGAAATCTGAGATTTCAATTCCCTTCAACCGCTACTACGGCGCTTTGCGCAGCTTTTTCAAGCCCAGGAGATGCCTCACATGCATTGACCATTACGGCGAATTGGCTGATGTCTGTTTCGGTGATATCCACATCAAGCCCTATTCAGATGACAAGACGGGCATCAGCTCATGGATTGTGCGGAACGCCTATTTCGATTCTTTGTTCAAACAGGCAGAAAAAGAGGGATATATCAAGATGGAGGTGCTGGATGCGCATACGTTGAACGAGTCTCAGAAGGCAATGCTTTATCCGAAAAAGCGCAAAGCCAACACATTGATGAGACTAGACAAATTCAAAGGAAGAGCCATAGCCGAATATAATGTGGCACTGCCAGTTCCTCAATGGAAAGATTATGTTTCTATCTTGGTCACTAACGCCCAACGATTCATAGGCAGGCATCGTTCTTTATGGTTTATCATTGATTATTTGTATGACAAAAGGAACAAACATGGAAAATGAAAAGAAAATAGGATGCGTAGTCATCATGCATCCGGGACAGAATAATTACGGAAGTTCATTGCAAGGTTTTGCCACCGTCAGCAAAATCGGACAACTGGGATATGACTATGAAATCATACGCTACAATAAGAAACGCTCCGTAAAGGAAACGTTAAGCCAGTTGCCGGACATGCTGAAAATAGGTCTCGTGGGGCAAGTGTGCTATCGCCTGCACAAGAAACTGGACTTCATGCTCCACAGTGACTACAAACGGACAAGAGCCATCCGCACGAAGGCTGTGGACGCTTTCAAAGCCAAATATCTGGACGCAAAGTCGCGTTTCTATACAGGCTATGAGGCGTTGCACAAAGGTTCGCTGAACTATGCTGCCGTTATGGTGGGCAGCGACCAGGTATGGGGTCCTTTCAGCCTTTACAGCAAATTCTATAACCTGCTGTTCGTCTATGAGGCAATTCCCAAATTCTCCTATGCATCCAGTTTCGGCGTATCGGTCATCCACCCTTGCCAAAGAAAGGCTGTAGCAGGATACTTGAACAGGATAGACAAAATAGGAGTCCGCGAGCAAAGAGGTAAGGAAATCGTCAAGGAGCTGACGGGAAAGGAAGCGAAAGTGGTACTTGACCCTACCCTGCTGCTTACCCGTGAGGAATGGGAAACGAATATCAATGAATCCAGATGTGCGATGGATGAGCCTTACATCTTGTGCTATGTGCTGGGAGAGCGAAAAGACATCCGCGAAAGTATCAAGGAACTGAGCCGCCAGACTGGCATTAAGATAGTGAACCTGCCACATATAGACAACTATCATTCCATGGACAACCATCTGGGCGACATCAATCTATACGACGTTGACCCTTTTGACTTTATCCGGTTGGTAAGGGATGCCACATATGTAGTGACTGATTCGTTTCACGGTTCTGTATTTTCTATTCTATTCCATAAGAAGTTCCTCACTTTCTATAGAAAAGACCCGAAGAAAAAAGGCTCTACGCATTCCCGGATTGACAGTCTGTTTGACATCTTCCAGGTGAAAGACAGAATATATACGGACGGAGACATCAGACGACAAATGGAAGCAGAAATTAATTACGGATATGTGGAGTCCAAATTGGACGAAATGAGGAAAAGCTCGCTGTCTTTTTTAACCGAATGTTTAGCACTAAGCAAAAATGCTGTCCCTGACAAATAACCAAATCCGTTACGACTACTCCCGTTGCCAGCAATGCGGCATCTGCGAAGCCGTCTGTCCCAAGCAGGCCATCTCCTTGAAACTGCTTGATAACGGCACACACGAAGTCATTGTAGACAATGACAAATGCATCCGCTGCAAACGCTGCGTGGCCTGTTGCCCGGCCAACAAGCAGGAAGATTACAAGACGTATTTCGATGGGATACAAAATAAAAAGTATTTCTTGGGCTATCATGCAGACAACCGCATCAGGCATGAAAGCTCGTCGGGAGGTGTAGGCAAGACCATCATTATAGAAAGTCTGCGTAACGGTGTAGCAGATGGTGTCTATTCGCTGAAACGGACTGACGTATATCCCTTTGCGGAAGGAGAATTTTACACCCCGAAGAATATCCCTAATTATGAGGACATTCCTAATTCAGTGTACCACTCTGTGATGGCATGTCGGAATATCAATAGGATACAGAAATGTAAGCGGCTGCTTGTTGTTGGCACCAGTTGCCAACTCCGTGCCATGAATGCCGCACTAAAAGGCAAAGCAGAAGAAACAATCAGTATCTGTATTTTCTGCAAACAGCAAAAGACGCTTGAATCCACCCGTTTCCTGGCAAAGATGATGGGGACAGACATACCTTCTGACTTAAACTTCTCGGTACAGTACCGTGGCAAAGGATGGCCGGGAACCGTTCAAATAAGAGAAGCTGTACTGCCTTGGCATAGGGCAGCACAACTTCCCTTCGGTCGAAGATTGTGGACCGTAGCGGGATGCAATATCTGCGGAGACCCTTTCGGAACAAAAGCCTTGGCCGATATCACCCTAATGGATCCATGGAAGATAAGGACTCCGAATGACCTCGGCGAGACATTGGCTATTGTACATACAGAAAAAGGCAGATGGCTGTTGGAACAGCTGCCATCGCTCAAACTGGAAAGTAAAAGTTTCAAGGAAGTGGCACCGGCTTTGGATTTGAAGGACATTTGGCGCAAGCAGCAGCTTGTATCTTTTTTCTGTGGAGAAAAGTGTGATGAAAAGATAACCAAGGCAGGTAAGGCCGAACAGCGGCAGCGGGCGTTCTTGACATCCATCGTCAAGATACTTCCACGTATGCCGATGATTGTCTATCGTGCCTTATGCAAATTGCCGGATTGGCGTAACAAAGCTTTAAAATAAACTTATGGACATCAAAGTCATTACCCGCCACGCCCCTTCCAATTACGGTTCCTTGTTGCAATCCATAGCCACAATAACTGTATTGGAACGCTTGGGACATACCTGCGAAATCATTGATTACATCCGTAATGACGAACAGGGGCTGAAGGCGGTAATTACAAGCTTGAACAGCAAACAAGGATGGAACGGCAATCCGTTGAAAAAACTGGCATATATCGCTTTCCGCTATCCGGAAGAGAAAACGGCAGAAGTAAAGTTCAGCAGGATGCGAAAAAAATTTCTGAAACTGACCAGACTGTGCCGGACTATTGAGGATTTGAAAAAGCTAAACGCAGATGTGTTCATGACCGGTAGCGACCAGGTGTGGGGACCTACCTTGAACGGGCATTATGACGAGGCTTACTTCCTGTCTTTCGTAGCAGACAATCCCAAGACGGCCTATGCGGCCAGCTTTGGACGGACGGACTTTACACCACAAATCTTGTCCGAATATAAAAGGCTATTGTCTGCCTATGCAAGCATTGCCGTCAGGGAAAACAGCGCGGTGGGCTTGCTGAAACAGATGGGCATTGCGTGTGCAGGCCAAGTGCTTGACCCGACCTTGCTGCTGACGGGAGAAGAATGGAGCAAATGGATAAAAAAAGATATACAAGGAAAATATGTACTGGTCTACCAGTTGCATAATAATCCGGCACTGAGCGACTATGCCGTGAGATTCGCCCGACATGCAGGACTGCCGTTATACAGGATTTCTCCTACTTTCCATCAAATCCGGAGAGGCGGGAAGTTCATCTACTTGCCCAAATTGGACGAGTTTCTATCCTACATAAAAAATTGCGCTTATTTTATAACAGATTCCTTCCATGGTACGGCTTTCGCACTGAATTTCAACAAGCAGTTCATTGAGATTCTGCCCAACAATAAGACTGGAAGCCGGAACCAAAGCATTTTGCAGCTGACCGGACTGACGGATAGGATTCTTACTGATTACCAAGATTTTTCTTTGGCCGATAAGCCCATTGATTATACATCAGTAAATGATATCCTTTATAACGAAAGGCAAGAATCCGTCCAAGTTTTAAGAAGACTTCTTGTGGTATTATAAAATAGAAGCACCATCTTTCCATGAGGAGCAGCACCTCTACTTTAAATAACACACTGTATATCAAAAGCTTGTTATAGAACAAGCTCACTGTTCCCTGCCAATGGGTTCGCAGCTTTCTGTGAACGAATTCACAGCTTCATGTGAACGGATTCACAGCAGGCTGCGGACGGCTCCGCACCAGGCTGTGTATAGATATGCACCAGACCGGAGTTTCTCAGTCTGCTGTCAGGCATCCTTGTCTTGTAAGGATAATGGCTAAATGAAAGAGCCTTTTTCCTCACTTATCGCATTTATTTTTCGCTCGTCACAGGAACAAAAAACGTGTCTGTGACGAGCCTATCTCTCATATTCTCATGAAAATCCTCCTCTCCAACAAATTCTACTACCGCCGGGGCGGCGACTGCATCTACATGCTCAACCTGGAGCAGCTGCTGAAAGCGCACGGACATGAAGTGGCCGTATTTGCCATGGACTATCCGGAGAACCTGCCATCGCCGTGGCAGAAGTATTTCCCAAGCAACATGAGCAGGCTGATGGCTTTCACACGACCGTTCGGCTCGCAAGAGGTGAAACGGAAGTTCAACCGGCTGCTGGACGACTTCCGGCCGGACGTGGTACATCTGAACAACATACATACGCAACTTTCGCCTGTAATGGCCGAACTGGCACACAAACGCGGCATACGGGTGGTGTGGACGTTGCACGACTATAAGCTGCTTTGCCCCCGCTACGACTGCCTGCGCGAGGGTAAGACGGTCTGCGAACTGTGCTTCAGCGGGGACAAGACTCCTTGCATGTCCTACCGGTGCATGAAAGGCTCGGCACTGGCTTCGTGGATTGGCTGCCGGGAAGCCCGGATGTGGAACCGCCAACGGCTGGAGGCTTGTACGGACGTGTTCATCTGCCCCAGCCGGTTCATGGCAGACAAGATGGTACAGGGGGGCTTTGAGCAAAGCAAGATGAAGGTGCTCTGCAACTTCATTGATGTGGACAAGTGCCGACAGTCTTCCTATGAAAAGCGGGAAGATTATTATTGCTTTGTGGGACGCATCTCGCACGAGAAGGGAGTGAAAACCCTGATTGAGGCGGCAGGCAGCCTGCCTTATCCTCTGAAAATCATTGGCGGAGGGCCTTTGGAGGAAGAAATGAAACGCCTGGCGCGTCCGAATGTGGAATTCGTGGGCTTCAAGCAATGGAACGAAATCAAGAAAATAGTGGGCAAAGCCCGCTTCACCGTCATTCCTTCCGAATGGTATGAGAACAATCCGCTGTCCGTCATCGAGGCGCAATGCCTGGGCACACCCGTATTGGGAGCACGTATCGGCGGCATACCGGAACTCATCGAAGAATGTGAGAGTGGAATGACCTTCGAAAGCCGGAATGAGGCAGACCTCCGACAGAAGATAGAAGCAATGTGGCAACATGCGTTCGACTATAACCGCATCGCGGAAAAGGCACAAGCCCGCTTCCACGCCGGGAAATATTATGAGGAGCTGATGTCCGTCTACCGAATGCACATGGCCTGAAAAGCAACCAAGTGTGTATCAAAAAAAAATAATCAATCCAATATAGAACTTATATGTCTAATGTGAACATTCCGCGTCCCACAGACGCAAGCATCATTCTAACGTATCGCTGTCCGATGCGTTGCCAGATGTGTAATATCTGGCAGAACCCAACCAAGAAGAGTGAAGAGCTGAAGGCCAGTGACTTGAAGTCTCTCCCGCAACTGAAGTTCATCAACCTGACAGGCGGAGAGCCGTTCATCCGGGAAGATCTGGAGGAGATAGTGGCCGAATGCTACCGCCACTCGCCACGCATCGTCATCTCCACATCGGGCTGGTTCGAGGACCGTGTGGTGGCGCTGGCCAAGAAGTTTCCAAACATCGGCATACGCATCTCCATAGAAGGACTCAGCCAGAAGAACGACGAACTGCGCGGACATGCCGGAGGATTTGACAAGGGACTGCGCACCCTGCTCACCCTGAAACACATGGGACTGAAGGACATTGGCTTTGGCTGCACCGTATCCAACCACAACTCGCGCGACATGCTGTCGCTCTACCAGCTGTCCCTGTCGCTGGGCATGGAGTTTGCCACAGCCGCCTTCCACAACTCATATTATTTCCACAAGAGCGACAATGTGATAACCAACAAGGATGAGGTGACGGGAAACTTCAAGCAGCTGATAGAATGGCAGCTGAAGGAGAAGCATCCCAAAAGCTGGTTCCGCGCCTGGTTCAACATGGGTCTCATCAACTACATAGAAGGCGGACGCCGCATGTTGCCCTGCGAGGCAGGCACGGTGAACTTCTTCATTGACCCGTGGGGCGAAGTGATGCCCTGCAACGGACTGGAGGAAAAATACTGGAAAAAGAGCATGGGCAACATCCACGACCGTCCTTTCATGGAGATATGGGAAAGCGAACAGGCGCAGAAGGTACGCCAGATGGTACGCCGCTGTCCCAAGAACTGCTGGATGGTGGGAACGGCCAGTCCCGTGATGCACAAGTACATAAAGTATCCGCTGAAGTGGGCCTTGCAGAACAAGCTGCGCTCCATGCAGGGCAAACCGGCCTGTATCAATCCGAAGTGGTGCGACGTGGGACAGGATCCTTGCCAGGGGGACTTGAGAGAAAGAAAAGCGGAAGACTAACCTCTGGATAAAGGACGAAATGAGTAACAAACTGTTAATTACCCCCCCAATAAGTTAAACAGAGTTAACCGGGAACGGTATGGAGCACTAGACGGCTTGCGGGCTTATGCCGCCATAGGCATCGTCATGATGCATGTATTGAGCAACCTGTCCGTAAAGCCTACGGCAAACTATCTTACCCGGGAAATCATCCCCTTTTTCACCGACTTCACCCTGCTGTTTATGGCCGTAAGCGGATTCTCCATGTGTTGCGGCTATTACGTACGGATGAAGGAAGGAAGCATCACCCCTCTGGTATTCTACAAGAAAAGATATGCCAGAATCCTGCCTTTTTTTGCCTTACTTTGCCTGTTGGATCTGGCTATCTCGCCCAGTATGAGGTCATGTTATGAGACGTTTGCCAACCTGACACTGTGCTTCAGTCTGTTGCCTTCGGACGTGGAAATTCAGGTCATTGGCGTAGGCTGGTTTCTGGGTGTCGTATTCCTGTTCTACATGCTGTTCCCCTTCTTTGTGTTCATGCTTGACAACAGACGCAGAGCATGGATATCTTTCACGTTAGCCTTGGCGCTCATGCTGGGCACCGTTTTCTGGTATCCCGCCATAACCCGTAAGTGCATGGTTTACTGTGCCCCGTTCTTCATCTCAGGGGGATTACTTTATTTGCACAGGACTTCGGTCTGCAAGTTCGGCACCCGGCATCCGTTCTGGGCCGGTACAACCACACTGGCCGTTACCATCCTCTTTCTGGCCTGCATGGACAGGATTCCCGACGGGTCTGCCACACATCTGGCAGAGATAGTTCTCTTTTCCGTATGGATTGCCTATGCCATAGGCGCAAAGGATTTTCTGCTCGACAACAAAGCGGTGAGATATCTAAGTACCATCAGCATGGAGATTTACCTATGCCATATGCTTGCATTCCGTGTAGTGGAACGGTTGCCGTTGTCCCACATAATCGGCCAGGCCGGATGGCTATATGTCGTCAGTGTCCTGCTGACTTTGTGCGGCGCCATAGGTTTCTCACATGTCTGCAAGTTCTATGTCTTGCCACGGGTAGAGAGATGCTTAGGAATGAGAGGCACCGCCTGACCAGATACCTTTTCGGCCTGTAGCCTCTCACCTTATCCTCTTCTTTCTTAAGAAAAGCCACAGGGCGGACAGCAAGCCCATCAGTACGGCTCCTGCGTATTGCAATGACTCTTTTATATTCGTAATCAATCGGTTCATTCGTTTTTTTGTCTGTAAAGATAATCATTAACTTTATAATCAGCAACAAATATGAAAATAGTGGTGACCGGCACCCGTGGCATACCCAATGTCATGGGTGGCGTGGAAACGCATTGCGAGGAACTGTTTCCCCGGATTGCGAGCCTCGGCTTTGATGTGACCGTCATTCGCAGGACAGACTATGTGAAAGACCGTCTGACTTCCTATAAAGGCGTGCGGCTGGTAGACATCGACTGTCCGAAGAAGAAATCGTTTGAGGCCATAGTCCATACATTCAAAGCAGTGAACAAAGCAAAGCGGTTAGGGGCAGACGTGCTGCACATACATGCCATAGGCCCTGCCCTGCTGGTGCCTTATGCCAAAATACTGGGCATGAAAGTGGTCTTTACCCATCATGGTCCCGATTACGACCGCGACAAATGGGGCTTTGCGGCAAAAGCGGTGCTGAAATTGGGTGAGCGTTTCGGGTGCATGTTTGCCGATGAGGTCATCGTGATTTCCGAAGTCATCCGGAAGCTCATCAAGCAGAAATATGGCCGAACAAGCCATGTACACCTTATATATAATGGTGTGCCCGCGCCAGACATTTGTGACTATCCGGAATATTTCGAGGCATTGGGCATTGAGCCGGGCAAGTATGTGCTGGGCATGTGCCGATTTGTGCCCGAGAAGAACCTGCACCATCTGGTGGAGGCGTTCAGCCGCATCAAAGCCAAAGGCTGCAAGCTGGTGCTGGCAGGTGACACTGACTTCGAAGACAACTATTCGCGCCATCTGAAAGAGACAGCCAGGAAGCATGGCGTAGTATTGCCCGGATTTGTGAAAGGTCAAAAACTGCATGCCCTGCTGACACACGCACGTTGCTACGTGTTGCCTTCATCGCACGAGGGGTTGCCCATTGCCCTGCTTGAGGCCATGAGTTACGGCCTGCCGGTCGTCGTAAGCGACATACCGGCCAATCTGGAAGTGGGCTTGAAGCATGAAGACTATTTCAAGACGGGCGATATAGGCCAGTTGGCGGGAAAGCTGCAAAAAATCATAGACTCAGACTTCCACCGTGTGGCCTACGACATGACACCTTACGACTGGGAGAAGATAGCCGGACAGACGGCCGAAGTTTACCACAGACTGAACGTATGAAAAAAAAACGATTTCTCTTTATCCTCCTCGCTCTGCTGTATGCCACACAAAGCACACGGGCGCAATACGTATATGGCACCACCGGCCTGCTGCACATGCCCACAGCCGACATGCAACGCGACAAGACGTTCCTCTGCGGAGCCTCTTACCTGGACGTGGCCGCCACACCCGCCCATTGGAACTATAACACCTTCAACTATTACATCAACATCACCATCTTCCCCTGGCTGGAGATAGGCTACACCTGCACACTGCACAAGATAGGGCTGCCAGCCTATGGCTACTCCTACAAATTCCGCAATCAGGACCGACAGTTCTCAGGCCGGCTGAGGCTGTGGAAGGAAGGATGGTGGAAGCCGTGGACCCCGCAAATAGTCATCGGTGCCAACGACCCTGGCACAAACGACATGTTGGGCAATCCGGACAAGGACGACTATGGCATCACCGGCGTGGGCGAACTGGGTAACGGACACTGGAACCGCTACTACCTGGCCGCCACCAAGCACTTCGCCTTCGAACGGACAGGCGAACTGGGCATACATTTGGCCTATGTGTACAACAAGCGGCGCGACTATCACCTGAACGGGCCTGCCGTAGGAGCCAACTTCCAATTCGCCATGCAGCACGAAGGCTGGGGATACCAACTGCTGAACCGGCTGAATCTGATGGCCGAATATGACAGCCGCACAGTGAATTGCGGACTGGGTGTCAGCTTCTGGAAAGACTATATCTGTGCCGTCATGGAACTGACGGAATGCCGCCACTTCTCGGGCGGAATCCTATTCAGGGTGCATCTGAAATAACGAACCGCACACTCCGCCACAGCTCATTCCTTGGCTGCCTTTGCCTCAGCAAACTTCTCTTTCATGGTGGGGTTGTTCCAGGTAAGTTTCTTTATAGTGAGGTCTTCCAGCTTGTTGTTGGCCAGACGGAGGTTATTGGCTGAACCAAGCAAGGCATCCTTTATCTTCTGCAGATGGTCTATGCTCTTGTCTATCTCGTCAATGGCCTTCATGAACTTCTCGCTGGCCAGACGGTAGTTGTTGCCGAACTTCGACTTAAATTCGTTCAGTCTGTCTTCAAAATGAGTCACGTCTACCGACTGCCTACGCGCCTCGGCCAACGCCTTACGGTAGGTTATGCTCTTACGCGAAGCCTGCGAAAGCAATGAGATAAGCGGCATGAAAAACTGCGGCCTCACCACAAACATCTTGGGATAGCGGTAGGACACGTCTACTATGCCCTCGTTATACAGCTCACTGTCGGGCTCAAGCAATGACACCAGCACGGCATACTCACAGCCTTTCTCGTTACGGTCTTTGTCCAGCTTGGCAAAGAAATCCTCGTTCTTGTGTTTGGTGGCAGTCTCGTCCATCTCGTTTTTCATCTCAAACATGATGGATATGTATTCAGTCCCTTCCTCGTCATAGTCACGGAATACAAAGTCTCCCTTACTTCCTCCCCGCACGTCATTGTCCTTCTCAAAATAAGCCAAGGGATACATGGAGGCTCTTACCCGGTTGAACTCAGTGCTGCAATGAATCTCTAATGTCTCGCCTACCATTTTGGTAGACATGCGTGTCTTCAGGTCTTTGTAGTAATCTATCTGCTCCTGCTTTTCCTTCAGTTGCATATTGAACTTGTCCACCAGTCCTCTCTCGCGGATGCTTGCGGCCTCCTTTTCCGAAGACACTTTCTCCTTCAGTTCGGCAATCTGCGTGTCCTTGGCCTGCAATTCTTCCTTAAACCGATTCTTCTCTTCCAGCAAAGCTATCCTACGCCGGTCGTCATTCTGGGCTATGGCGACATTAAGGCGCGCAATCTCCTGCTCTTTTCTGGCCAGCTGTTCCTTGAATTCCAGTTCTTTGGTCTGGGCTATAGTGTCAAGCTGTCCGTTCAGTCTGACTATCTCGGCGTTCTTCCGGCTTACTTCCAGCCTCATGGCATTCAGTTTGCCGCTGAAGTTCTGTTCGGCTTTCAAGGCACAGGCTTCCTGCCTTGCCTGATACTGTTTTTCCTGCTCGGCCATACGGCGTGACAGTTCTTCCTCAAATTCCTTGTTACGCACTTGGCTGAGGATGGAAGCATAATCGGCTTCATCTACCGTAAACACGCTTCCGCATCGGGGACATTTTATCTCATTCATCAGGACATATAAGTTAGGAAGAAAATCCGAATCCCGACACCGGGACTGTACGGTTTCTTCATTTTCAATTCTCTTTTATTTTAAGAAGCTGTCTAATTTTTGCCCAATACTGTTTTTGGAATGTTTTCCGAGAATATTTTCCCATTATCATGAGAAACTTAGCGGGCTACACGATAAAAAGGCACGGGAAAAAAGCTTGGAAACAGACTAAAAATCTCAAAAAGGACAATTCAAACAGGTTCTAAAACTCTTCCCATCAGCAGGGAGTCAAGCTGCATGCGCGTACCGTTGAATACATTAAGGTCTACATCCTCCTCTATGCCGGGCACACTGCCCACATCGGTATGCTGCCAGAAGTGCCAGCGTCCCTTATAGCGTACCGAGTCCACATAATAGTGGGCTATCCAATAAGGGTATTTCCGGAAGATGGAATCATTCAGATAGCGCAGCTTGAATTTATAGGATGTATATAGTATAGGAGTCACGCCATAGTGTTTCTCCACACAGTCCAACCAAGTCTTTACAGCTGCCTTCAGTTCCGAAGCCGACTTCTTGCCGGTAGTTTCCACATCCAGCACCGGAGGCAGGTCACCTTCCGACAGTCCGGAGGTCCGTATGAAGAATTCAGCCTGCTTGCGTGCGTCAGTCCTCGGCACGAAGAAGTGATAAGCCCCCCTCACAAAACCGTATTTGCCAGCCGAATCGAAGTTCTGTCTGTACATGTCATCGGCCAGGTCGCCTCCCTCGGTGGCCTTCATAAAGATGAAGTGCAAGGGATAATCACCCGTACGGTTTTGTGACAGGCGTTTCCAATCTATCTTTCCCTGATAGTGGGAGATGTCTATGCCATGCACATGATAACGATAGGGCATGCACACGCCATATCCCTTCAGTCCGTAACACGGCTTCCATCTATAGGCATAGGGACGTATGCCGAACCAATAGAATCCGGCCACGAACACCAGCACTATGGCTGCGGCTATGCCACCCCGCACCCAACGGGGCATGACGGCAACCGTCTTTTTCTTCCGCCCGGTGCTACGGCCACGCCTTACAGTAGGAGAACGGCGGACAGACGGTCTGTCGCTCCGGCGTGGTGCGGATGCTGACTTCTTGGCTGACATATAGGGACAAAAAACGGAACACAAACCACACGTCATCTTTCCTTTGACAGGAAGGTTACGCGCGATTTGTGTTCCTCTTTATAATCAACTATGGCATTACTATATTATTGAGCTTGCTCCAGCTGAAGGGTTCTGGTAGACTGGTCGCACACTTCCGTAGGACCAAAATACTGTATGGGACCCGGATAAACGTAAGCCGTCTCTTTGGCCCATTCTGCACGGTGAGCTTCGAAATACTTGAAGGGAGCGCCATCCAGCTTGACCAGAGCCTTCTGTATCACGGGTTTCAGTTCGCCGTTACGACGCTCCATGTTCATCATCATGGTGATGGGCACACCACCTGCAATCCACTCCTCGGCAGGGGCAATGGTATTGCGTACAGAAGCCATGTATCCGGTCTTCCCGTTGGCTATCAAGGCTGCAGCCGCGTAACCCAGCGAATAGCAATAGTCGGCGTCGAAGTTAGACGGGGCGGCACAACGTCCTTCGTATCCGAAGAAGTGATGCTGTGCGGCAAACTTGCCGGTGTACTTGCCTTCCTTCTTCCATTGGGCCAGTTTCACGCCTACCATCTCGGAGAGCAGCTTCTCGGTCTCAATGAGCGATACCTGTACGTTTCCGTGCGGGTCACGGTCCAGCGTGAGCTGGCGTGCCACGCCTTCGGGCAGGCTGGCATAGATGGCAGCATTCTCGGCAGAGAGCTTGCCAATGATGTAATCGCGCTGTGCGGAACGCTCTATGGCAGCATATTCTTCGCCATGAGCGGCCAGGAAGTCGTTCAACTCGGCGATCAGACGTTTCATGGCAGGAATGAACTCGATGAGTCCTTCCGGTATCAGCACGGTTCCGAAGTTGTTGCCGGCAGCGGCACGGTCGGCCACAGTCTGTGCGATATAGGTCACGATGTCGTCCAATGACATGTTCTTGGCCTCTATTTCTTCAGATACCAGACAGATATTGGGCTGTGTCTGCAGGGCGCACTCCAAAGCAATGTGCGAAGCCGAACGGCCCATCAGCTTGATGAAATGCCAGTACTTGCGTGCGGAGTTGCAGTCGCGCTCTATGTTGCCAATCACTTCGGAATAGGTCTTGCAAGCCGTATCAAATCCGAAGGAAGTCTCTATCATGTCATTCTTCAAGTCTCCGTCAATGGTCTTGGGGCAACCTATTACCTGTATGCCATATTTCTGTGCGGCATAATATTCGGCCAGCACACAAGCGTTGGTGTTCGAATCGTCGCCTCCGATAATGACCAGAGCCTTGATGCCCAACTCTTTCAGTATTTCATATCCTTTCTCGAACTGTTCCACTTTCTCCAGCTTGGTACGTCCCGATCCGATGATGTCAAATCCGCCGGTATTGCGGTATTCATCAATGATGTCGGCGGTCAGTTCCTTGTAGTTGTGATCCACCAGTCCGCCGGGACCCAGAATGAATCCATAAAGACGGCTGTCTTTGTTCAGTTTCTTGATGCCGTCGAACAGTCCGGAGATTACGTTATGTCCGCCGGGAGCCTGTCCGCCCGACAAGATGACACCTACATTCATGGCAGGCAACTGCTCTGCCTTATCGGCCGCCTCGAACTTCACAACGGGCATGCCGTATGTGTTGGGAAACAGTTTCTTAATCTCTTCCTGGTCGGCCACCGATTGGGTAGCTGCGCCGTCCACGGCTTTCACATGGCCTTGCAGCGCTTTGGGAAGTTTGGGCTGATAGGCAGCCCTTGCAATTTGCAATGCACTTTTAGTCATAACGGTTTGTTTATATATAAATAGGTACAATCTGTATTTGGATAACCGGTGCAAAATTCGCTCTTTTTTGGGAAAAATACAAGTAATACACCGTTTCTTTCTATCCGGGGCACATGACTCCCCTGACAACACGCCATGAGAGACAGACATATGTCCGTCATACCCGCTCCAAAGCTTTATCCAATGCTTTTTCAAGTTCTTCAATCCGCGAGGGCTGAGGCAATCGGCCGACCAACACATTACCCTCTTCATCCAGTAACATGTAACGTGGCACCTGTAGCGGTTTTCCCTCATATACCTGTTTCTTGAGGTATCCTTTCAAAGCTTCAGAAGCGCGCAAATGATAACCTTCCACTTTATGGAACCGTATCTGCTCTCGCCAGATGGAGTCATTTCTGTCCTCATCCACCGATATATAGACGGGCGTAATGTTCCGTTTCTGCAAGGCATGGCGTATCTGTCTGTCATATTTAAACTGAGCCAGACAAGGGCTGCACCAGCTTGCCCACAAATCAATGAAAAGTCTTTTCCCTTTCAGAGGATTCTGACCCGCCAGGTCTTTGAAGTTACGGATGGATTTCCCATCCAGAAACACCGTCTCCACCTTCTGATTCAGCCGGGTCTGCCGTTCGTTCCATAATCCGACAATCGCGTCTGTATATTTCCTGTCCGGAAAATTGTCCTGCAACCACCGGATAAATCTCTCCGGGTCTTCATACAAAAGGGTGTTTGTTTTGAGGCGATAAGACGCATCCATGGCAAAAAAGTGATATTGACGTTCCTTGGGCGCGAGCATCATATAACGGAGGTATCCGAAAAGCGGCTCATATTCAGCCTTGATGCTGTCTTTCTTCGCCTCATCCGTAAAGCGGTAGTACATGGTTTCATAATACATGCTGACTGAACTGCCGTAAAGGAATTTAGTCATATCGGGACCGTTCATCACAGGGTCTTCCATCAGTTGTCCCCATGCATGCCACAGCCTGCCACACTCCTCTTGTGTAGGCTTGTAACGGTTGTAACGCCTTCCGTTCAAAGCTTCCCTATAGGCAAGAGACAAAGTCTCTACATCTCCCCTGCGACATTCCTCACTCAGAAGCCGGGCAAACTTAGGGGTTATTCTGCCCTCGTCCAGCATGTTCTGAATGTCCTTCTTATAAAAACGGCTTTCCTCCCACCGGCATATGCCTTCGTTTATTTTCCGAAAGTCCACACTGTCTTTTATAGAGGCTCTGAACAATGAGTCTACCGCCGTATAATGGTTGCCCAAACCTATGTCGTATCGCTCTATGAAATATTCCTTTCCTTCCGCATTGTCGCCTTCTATCTCATATCTCACCTCATTGGGATAAAGATTGATTTCTGTCCTGTCTCCTTCGAGCAACAATACACTGTAAGGATAGTCTCTGGTGATATGCGAAAAACGCAAGTATCCCCAGTCATCTATATCCACCTTACACTCCTGCGGAATGCCGGGCAACAGATGTAGCGTTCTGGTCACATAAAAGCTGTTGGCAAAGCCGTCAAAAGGCTCACGCAGTTCCACATCTATTTCTATGTCGGACGTAAAGGTGACTGTAGTCTCCTGCTTAGAAGAATGTGACGGCCCACAAGAAGAGAAAGCGATAACTGCCTATATCAAAAGGTACAAGCTGTTTGTTTTCATAGCGATTGGTTAAAGATTATGCCTTGCATGATACAAAGGATTCTTTCAATTTCCGAAACTCCTTGATTTTTAATTTTCCAATCTGTTTCGTATCTTGGCTTAATAAAATACATTTTTGAATGTAATCAAAATCTCAATATCAGAGGTTTTTCATAGAAATAAAACAACTTTTTTTTAACTAATAAGTCCAATGAAGCTCCGAGGGCCGTTTTATATTCCATGAAATACAGTTAAGTCCCCCTCCATGACAGATTATATTTGAAATATTAACCGGTTTAATCCGGTCTTTACAGTTCGGGAATGCCTCCTCAATTTGTTGCAAAGCCTGTTCATCTTCCTTAATGTTGAATGTAGGTACTATAATAACATTCTTTGTCTGAAGAAAATTGATGTATGCCCAAGAAAGCTCCCTGGCCCGCGGACGGGTGGAGTACCTCATCACAATAACATCAAAGTGCCTTTCCAACTCCTTAAGGAATTTGTTTGCAAAGTAACGGGACGCCTCGTAGGCCGTCATCATCACTGTATTTCCGTCCACCCAACGGACAATGCCATCTGCATGACCATATATTTCCGACCGGTCCCATGGTAAAAAGACAAGGTTGCATTCAAACAACTGTTCCAGCATGGCGATAACCTCATTGCGCGGGATATCCTTGTTTTCATAAAATATCTTGTCTGTCATTATCACTTTATCGGGACACTTGACAATGTTACCGCCATCTATTATCAAGTTTGTCTTGACAGTCGGAATATCCAGATCATGCAAAGCTGCGGTCGGGTCGGTAATATATCTTCTATCTTTCCCGCTCAACAAATAGTCCGGCGCATAAATGTACTGTACGAACTTTGCTTCATTGACTTGTACGGGCATATAATCCCTGCACCAATAATCTTTGGTGTGACACAAGAAACCATATCGAATCCCAAACTTATCCAACAGTTTACAGACATCATTTATGGGCACAGGAAAGTCCCTCAACGCCCATTCCGAAAAGTACACAGTATCGGTCAGACGGTCGGCAACCATACATCCTCTTCATTGAGTTTGAACCGCCATTTCCGTGTGTCTTCCACCTTATTACCATCTTTAATGACATATGTCCTCAACCGTGTACATTGCAGAAGCTGTTTTTGCGGATAGTGCACATCATCTACCCATACAATGCCGGGGTTGCCATCAAGCGAAAAACCGTTCAGATAATATTTCAAGTAGCTGACCCGCTCATCGCGCAACGCTCTTTTAGAAGTCAGGCAGATAAACTCGTTCTGCCCTATGTCGTATATCGAATATTCACGAATCAGCCCCGAAGCCCTGTATTCCTGTTTTTCATTCTCAAACGTGATGTCATATCCGGAACTATGCATATAAATTGACATAAGCGGTAAATAAGGTTCCTCATAAGCTCCTTCAGGCTCTTCGCTTGTATGATTCCTATGGTACATGATTGCGTCTTTAACGGCATCCGGCTTATCGCTCTCGTCATGGTAGTAAAATTCAATGGTCCGAATATACACCCTATACGCATCGTTTACCTTGATATATCCTCCATAAACGAAATGAGGAGCCAATTCTTCAAACGCAGCCGTCAGTTCTTTTTCTGAAGAACAACGCTTGAAACCTGACAAACGTTCAAATAAAGTCATAGTATACTAAAAAATATAAGTTCCTTGTTTTTCTGAATTTGCCGATACCGTTATCCGGCTCATACCCGCATCTTTCTGTCTTACGGCCACAAAAGTACAAAATTTCATCCGCTAAACAGCCCGTCACCAAACGTCAAAACATCAAAAAACCTATGAAAGCTTTGCCCTTTAAGATTTAATCTGTTCCTTTGCCCGTAAAATAACTAACAAGACATAAGTATCGTATGAAAAGAATCTTTCTATTGTGCGCCCTCATTGTCTGCGGACTGCTGGCCGCCTGGGGGCAAAGCACAGTCAAAGTGCTGCAACTGAACCTGTGGCACGGCACGTCCAAGGTGCCGGGAGGAGAACAGGGAGTGATAGACCTACTGGAACAGACCGACCCCGACGTGGTCTTCCTTTGTGAGATATGGAACGGACCCGAATTTGTGCGCCACGTGGCAGAAGAAATGAAGAAACGGGGAAAGACTTACTATGGCGAGACCTTTGACCTGGCCATAGGCGTGCTGACCAAATTCAAGCCCGACAGCATAGAGAAACGCTGCATCGTGCCGGGCGACGAAGGACGTGCCATGGTGAAGCTGCTGGCCACCATAGACGGAAAGCAGGTGGCCTTCTATTCCTGTCACCTGGACTATAGGCACTATGAGTGTTACATGCCGCGCGGATACAGCGGCACCTCATGGAAAAAGATAGAAGCTCCTGTGACCGATGAGCAGACCGTGCTCCAGGCCAACCGTCTGTCTTACCGCGACGAGTCCATACGCGCCTTTGTGGAAGAGGCCGGAAAGGACATAGCCCAGGGAAGGGCCGTGGTGCTGGGCGGAGACTTCAACGAGCCGTCGCACCTGGACTGGCAAGCCAATACCAAAGACCTGTGGGACCATCACGGAGCCGTGATAAACTGGGACTGCTCGCGTCTGCTGACCGAAGCCGGATTTAAGGACGCTTACCGGCAGTTGCATCCCGACCCTGTAAAGTGTCCGGGATTCACCTTCCCCGCCGGCAACAAAGCGGCAGAGAAGGCCAAGCTGGAAAAACTGGCCTGGGCTCCCGAAGCCGACGAGCGCGACCGCATAGACTTCATCTACTACCATCCGGCAGGGAAGACGCTCAAGCTGAAAGCCTGCACGCTGGTAGGCCCCAAGGAGACCGTGCTCCGGGGAAAGATTGTAGCCAACGACTCAGACGACAGCATACTGACCCCCAAAGGCGTATGGCCAAGCGACCATAAAGGGAACCTGGCCACCTTTACTGTGGACTGAGGCTTTCCACACAGAGCTTGCCCCGCTTGTTGGTGGCCGGAAGCGTGACTTCCACCAAGCCGCCATGGCGGGGCTTGCTGTCTATCTCCTTTCCGTTGAACGTAGCCCGGTATTCCCGGCCGGGAGACATGCACACCAGCAGCGTGCGCCGATGGGGTGCGGACGTATCGTCGAACTCCAGTTCGGCTTCGTAACGCGAATAATCTTCATTGAATTCCGACCGGGTGAGCCAGGTCTCGAATCCGGCAGACACCTTGCCTGTACGGAAATAGGCGGCATACCAGTTGAGCAAGGGCGATGAGAGTCCGGAGAACTGGTGCCAGCCTGCCCCACGCTGCGAGGAGACAATGAAGTGCTCAAAGGTGTAGTAACTCTCCCTGCATTCCTTTTCCCAAGTGTCCAGAGCCGTGCGGGCCACCTGGTACGCCTTGTCGCCTTCGCCCAAATCGAGCAAGGCTTTCCACACCATCCATTGGTGGGGGAACCACACGGCACCGTTCCAATATCCGTCCTCGCGATAGTAAGGGGCAGACCGGTCTACGGTAGATATGCCCACATCTGTCCACATTTCTTCGGGTGAGAAGATGTGTGCCATCATCCGCTCATTCTGTTCCGGAGTGCTTATGCCGGCTATAAGCGGGCTGGTTCCGTCCAGTCCCTTGTTGAAGTTGGAACCGTCGCGGTAACGGTAGATGCCGGTGGCCTGTCCGTTGTCATCGTGCACCACATAGCCGTAATATCCGCTTTCCTCGTCCCATGAACAGGTCTGTAACGAACGCGACAAGCGCCCGATGAACCGGTCATAGGCTTTTACGTCATTCTTCAGCCCCAGCTGGCGGGCGGCCATACGCAGTATCTTGGCAGCACGTATATAGTAGGCCGAAGTCACCACCGGAGTCACGTGGGCCTTGTCGCGCAACGCTTGCTGGGGAGGATAGTCGTCCCAGCCTCCGGAATTGTAGAAATAATCCCAGGTACGCAGCAGTCCGGTGCCCTCCATACGGGTGGTGGATGTGGGGATGTTTCCCGTCATGAAGTCAAAGAACTGCTTCAGACGCGGATAAAGGAACTCCAGCGCGTCCTCCCAACGGGTGTGGTTCCATAAGTCGGAATAAGCAAATACCTGTATGGGCAATGGCGTGCCGTGATGTATGAAGGCCGACTCGCTTCCCACAGGGGTGGTATACGCACGTATGCATTCAAAGGCTTTAACGGGGTCTATGTCTATCAACCCGCCGGCTATGAAGCCCGAATCCCAGGTGTAAAGGCTGTTCCAGTTCTTTCCGGGCGTAAAATGACGGATGTATTCTCCTTGAGTATGGACAGGATAGACTATGTTCGACAGCATGGCAGCCTGCAGCATACGGTGGCCAAAGGCGTATTTCTCCCCGCCGGGCAAGACGGAAGGCTCATCCGGCATGGCGGAACGTGTGGCCAGGCATATGAAGGCATCAGGCTCCTGATGGAAACGGGCCATCTGCCGCTCCACGCCTTCCGCGCTGCCGGTGCAGAGCAGGGCATATACCGTGTGCGAGGAACGGGGAGCCAGCACAATGGGACGCAGGAAGGCGTTGGAATAGTGCCACTGGCGGTTGCCTACCAGACGGGAAGACACGTGGTCGTGCGTCTTCTTGCGGAAAAACGACTCCAGATTGTCGTCCAGCACCTCGCGTATGACGCATTGGTCATAGTTCCAGGCCAGGCCATAGTAATTGTCGCACACAGAGTACTTCAGCATCAGGTCCTGCCGACTCTTTCCCTTCTTCATCACGGGGGTGAACGACAGTCCGGTTTCCTCCATCCTCACCTTCCCGGCTTCTTGCCTGGTGCCGGTAAAGAAACCGTCCAGCGTGGTGGAAGCCGTTCCGTCGGAACACAGTTCCAGTGTATATTTTCCCGGTTTGGCGCAGGCATAAGGCAAGGAAGCCAGCGCATATTGTCCGTCGCCCTTCAGCTCCAGTTTCCCGTCCAGCAGTCCAGACAGTCTGAATGTGGCCGTCTCTCCCTTCCTCGTCTTGTGTCTGAACACAATAACCCCCTCTTCCTGTCCGGCAGGTATGTCTATCTCATAAGCCACCCGGTCGTTCCGGTCGCGTCCAAAGCCTTTCCCCAAGGCAAATCCGCTGAGCGCGTCTCCGGTACGTTCCTCAAAACGTCTGGCTCCGTCATACACCAGATTATATTGTGGCGACTTGCGCACAGGCTCGCACAGGCTGTAATCTATGGCGTTGTGCCAGCGCACGTCGGCTCCGCCTCCCAGTCTGTAGCGGGGTTGTCCCGATTCGTAGTCTATGTAGGCCATGAGGTTGAGCACCAGATTCTGGTTTACTCCGGTACGGTTCACGCATTCCATGGCCACCAGTGTGGTGGTGTCGTTCAGCACGTGATAAGTCACGTCGGCATAGACCTGGTCTTTCCATTCCAGCTCATAGCGGTAGGTGATGCGGCTCATGTCGGGAGCTATGTCCCAAGGATAGTATGACGACTCGAACAACACATGCGGCACCAGCTGCCGGTTGCGGTAGTAACCGGGCATGACAGAGAAGTCGAAACGCACCCCCTTGTCCATGTCGGGAATGTGCGATATGCCTGCGTAACGCTTGGAATAGGGTCCCCAGGCATGCAGGGTAGTGATGTCGTGGCTGTCGGTAAGACAAGAAGGCGGAACATCGTCCCCGCCCACAGCGGGCAGGACAACGATAAGGGTGGCCAGCAGGGTGGCCGTCAGTCTGTGTTTTTTCATATCAAGCTAAAAGAATTGAAGTGGTGTGGCAAAGGTAGCATAAAAAAGCGAGATAAGCCGGAAACTGGCACAGAGATTATCCTTACATGCCTTCCGCCGGAAAAACTGACAACTTACATTGTCCGGGGTCGGAAAGGGAGAAGGCACCCTTATCCTTTTCTCTATCTATATGAAAAAAACACCGGATTTTTCCGGCCGTCAGACTCATTTATGCCAAGAAAGACGAGGCTGAATACCCGTCATCCTACCATCGTTACACAAGAAAAACAAAATTTTTCCCCGCAAGCACAGTCCTTCCAGACTACAGGCGACATGCCAACGGACAGCAAACGCCAGGCTGTGTACCCAATGACACCGGACTGCCGACAGGATGCCGACAGGATGCCGACCCAATGACACCGGGATGCCGACCCATCCGCCGGACGGAAGCTCTGCTTCCCCCACCCGTTTTCTGTCCTTCCACCGCACTACGGGAAAAATACCGCCATGTAAAGACACCTCACGCATCCGTCTTTACCGACATATTACACTGACAATCAACAATATCAATAAATCTTGTCGCTTCCATTTTCACCAAAGGTCTCCTTTGATGGAAATACGCCATTCTCGGCGTTAATGACCGTTAAATGACGGTCTGTCTCGTCCCGAAAGAAAAAAACACACCGCACAGTATGCCGCATCGGAAAATATTCCCTACATTTGTTACACAAATCTTTTCCAAAACAGAAAAAACAACAGCTTATGCGACACACCTTTTTATCCACCCTCTGCCTGACCTGCATGGTCTGCCTCATGGCAGCCTGCGGCGGGAACCCGCATTTCATCAACGACGAAGCCTACCGCCTGCGCGTGGAACAGGACTTCAAACAAAAAACGGAACTGATGCCCGACGGCGGACTGTTCGACATCTTCGGTAGAAACCTGGACCTGTATGAGCGCGAAGCGTTACGGTTCCTCTACGCCTACATGCCACTGGCGGACATAACCGACCATACGGGCGAATTTTACCTGGACAATGTGCGCGCCACCCAACGTGCCCTGGCCGAAATGCCGTGGGGTACACAAGTGGACGAAGAGCTGGTGCGCCACTTCGTGCTGCCAGTGAGAGTGAACAACGAAGCCCTGGACAACGCACGTACCGTATTTTACGACGAACTGGCCGACAGAGTAAGACATCTGTCCATGTACGATGCCGTGCTGGAAGTGAACCACTGGTGTCACGAGAAAGCCGTATATCAGCCCAGTGACGCACGTACCAGCTCGCCGCTGGCCACCGTACGCACGGCCTACGGGCGGTGTGGCGAAGAGTCGGTCCTGCTGGTGGCCGCACTACGTTCGGTGGGCATACCGGCAAGACAAGTCTACACCCCAAGATGGGCACACACCGACGACAACCACGCCTGGGTGGAAGCCTGGGCAGACGGGGCATGGCACTTCCTGGGAGCCTGTGAACCGGAACCTGTACTTGATTTGGGATGGTTCAACGCACCGGCCAGCCGGGGCATGCTGATGCACACCAAGGTATTCGGACGCTACAACGGACCGGAAGAAGTGGTGGACGTGACACCGAACTACACAGAGATAAACGTGACTGCCAACTATGCCCCCACCGCAAAAGCCACCGTAACGGTGACCGACAAAGAAGGTACCCCCGTAAGCGGAGCATGCGTGGAATTCAAACTATATAACTATGCCGAGTTCTACAGTGTGGCCGTCAAACATACCGACAAGGAAGGCCGGTGCAGCCTTACGGCAGGAAAAGGCGACATGCTGGTATGGGCATCGGAAGGCGGACGGTTCGGACTGAAGAAACTGTCGTTCGGACAACAGGACAGCCTGACCGTAATACTGGACAAAAGAGACGGTGACGAGTTTAGCCTGGACTTGGACATCGTGCCTCCTGCCGAAAACGCCACCCTACCCCATGTCAGCCCGGAACAAAGGGCTGCAAACGACCGGCGGATGGCACAAGAAGACTCCATAAGAAACGCCTATACCGCCACATTCCTTACCGAGGAAGAAGCAGCCAAGATAGCCGGGGAGCTGAACGGACTGAACGGACATGAGACACAGCAGGCCATACACTTCCTGACGGCATCCAGAGGAAACCACAATGAGATAGCCCGCTTCCTGAAGCAGGCATCGGACCGGCAGCTGGCGCCACGGGCCATAACCCTGCTCAGCCAGGTCAGCGAAAAAGACCTGCGCGACGCACGAAGCGAAATGCTGGCCGACCATCTGCTGCACACACCCGGAATGGCCACCGAACGCTATGCGTCCGCCCTGCTCAACCCACGCATCAGCACCGAAGAGCTGACACCATACAAGTCTTATTTCCAGAAAGAGATAGGAATGGAAAAAGGCGAAGCCTACCGGCAACAGCCCCAAAAGCTGGTGGACTGGTGCCGGAAGAACATAAAGCTGAACGACTCGCTGAACTCACAGCACATCCCCATGTCGCCCCAAGGCGTATGGAAGTCGCATACAGCCGACACCCGCTCACGCGACGTGTTCTTCGTAGCGGTAGCCAGAAGCCTGGGAATACCCGCATGGATAGACAGCGTGACAGGCAAAGTGCGCTACCAGGATCTGGCGAACCACCCCAAACTGAAAGAGGGAGAGACTTATGACGTGGACTTCGAAGCCGGCCATGCACGAGTGTCGCCGGAGACCGGAATGCTGTCTGCCACCTACAAGCCTTCGGCATGGTGTGACGACCCCAAATACTATACCCACTTCACCCTGTCGCTCTGCGAGAAGGGAAAGCTGCACCTGCAAAGCCACGATGAGAACAACGCCACCTGGTCTTCGCTGCTGGAGCATCCGCACGCCGTACCAGCAGGCTATTACGTGATGACAAGCGGCACCCGGCTGGCCAACGGAGGCGTGCTGGCCCGACTCACCGCATTCAACGTGGAAGCCGGACAATCCACACAGACCCGACTGGTGATGCGCGAAAGCCGGAACGACATACAGGTGACAGGCAGCTTCAACTCGGAATCACTCTTCACCCCGACAGGAGACAAAAAGCCTGGAAGCGGCACCAGCATACTGAACGCCTGCGGACGCGGATACTTCGTCATAGGCATACTGAATCCCGGACAAGAGCCTACGAACCACGCGCTGAAAGACATGGAAAAGCTGGCAGACAAACTGGATGAATGGGGAAGGCCGATTGTACTTCTCTTCCCCGACCAAGCAAGCGCGGACAGATTCAAGCCCGCCGACTTCCCGCACTTGCCGACAAACATCTGTTACGGAGTGGACACCCACGGCATCGCTGACCAGATTATAACCAACATGAAACTGAAACAGGACGGCAGCCTGCCGCTGTTCATCATTGCCGACACCTTCAACCGTGTGGTGTTCGCATCGCAAGGCTACACTATAGGCCTTGGCGAACAGCTGACACGCGTAATCAACGGCCTGTAAGAGCCTCTATGGTACGGCGCACCCTGCCGGCGGAAGTAACCTGACGCACGTATTCACCGGTGTGCGCCGTACCACTCCCCATGAACACCTCCCCGTTACGGTAACGCATTCCACCGTACACCGCCTCACGTGCCGAAAAATGGAATTCTCTGACACCGGTCTCCCTGGCTATGAGTCCTATGTTTTCCTCATTCACTCCACAACCGGCCATAACCGCAATGCGGTCTCCTGCCCGAAGCCGTAAATCCTTCAGCAAACCGATGCCTTGCCTGGCAGAGGGTTGTTGGCCGGAAGTCAGAATCCGGCGGCATCCCAGTCCGATAATGTCCTCCATCGCTCGGAAAGGGTCACGACACATATCGAAAGCCCGGTGAAACGTAACCGGAAGTCCGTGTGTGGCTTCCATCAGTCTGCCCATGAGTGGAATATCCACATCGCCATCGGGCGTCAGACAACCGAATACCAGCCCATCAACACCCAGACTGACAGCCTGCCCGATGTCAGCCAACATTATGCGTTCTTCCATCTCAGAATAAAGGAAATCTCCTCCACGAGGACGGATAATGACGTGAAGAGCCACACTGTCCAAAACCCGCCGGGCTATAAACATCTCACCATAAGAAGGGGTGGTTCCGCCTTCGGGTATCCCGGCACACAACTCCACGCGGTCAGCTCCCCCTGCCTGTGCCTCCATACAACTCTCCACAGAGTTGGCACACACTTCAAACTGGTATTTTTCCATAGCAACAAATAAAAAAGGAAACACATAAAAAACGCGGATTACCCAGCAACGGCACTGGGCTGAAATCATATTTCATGCCCTCTTCCTTGCTGTGCAATCCGCGCACTTGTCTCACAAAGGATATGTTATCCGTGTCACTTACTTCGCATAGCTGACCGAACGGGTCTCGCGTATGACCGTAATCTTCACTTGTCCCGGATAAGTCATCTCATCCTGTATCTTCTTGGCTATCTCGCCCGAAAGGCTTTCGGTCTGTTTGTCGTCAATCTTATCGGCACCGACAATGACACGCAGTTCGCGTCCGGCCTGTATGGCGTAAGTCTTTGTCACACCCGGATAAGACATAGCCAACTGCTCCAAATCATTCAGACGCTTGATGTAGGCTTCCACTATCTCCCTGCGCGCACCTGGACGGGCACCTGAAATGGCATCGCAAACCTGCACGATAGGAGCCAGCAGGCTGGTCATCTCAATCTCATCATGGTGTGCCCCGATGGCATTGCAGATGTCTGGTTTTTCCTTGTACTTCTCCGCAAGTTTCATTCCATAAAGTGCGTGCGGCAGTTCAGGCTCTTCATCAGGCACCTTTCCTATGTCATGCAACAGTCCCGCTCTCTTGGCCTTTTTCGGATTGAGTCCCAGCTCAGAAGCCATTACAGCACAAAGGTTGGCAGTCTCCCGCGCATGCTGCAACAGGTTCTGCCCGTAAGACGATCTGTACTTCATCTTACCGATAATACGGATAAGTTCAGGATGTAGTCCGTGTATGCCAAGATCTATGGTCGTACGCTTACCGGTCTCAATGATTTCCTCTTCAACCTGTTTGCGCACTTTGGCCACCACCTCTTCAATGCGTGCGGGATGGATACGTCCGTCAGTAACCAACTGATGCAAGGCCAGACGGGCAATCTCTCTTCTTACCGGGTCAAAAGCGGAAAGCACAATAGCTTCAGGAGTATCGTCAACCACTATCTCCACACCGGTCGCAGCTTCCAGCGCACGTATGTTTCTTCCTTCACGCCCTATAATGCGTCCTTTAATCTCATCGGACTCTATATGGAATACAGTAACTGAATTCTCTATAGCTGTCTCGGTAGCCACACGTTGTATGGTCTGTATCACAATGCGTTTGGCTTCCTTGTTGGCTGTCATCTTGGCATCGTCCATAATGTCGTTGATGTATGACTGTGCTTCTGTCTTGGCCTCTTCCTTCAGAGAGTCAATCATACGTTCCTTGGCTTCTTCAGCAGAGAGTCCGGAAATAGCCTCTAATTTTACAATTTCCTGCTGCTGCAACTGGTCAAGCTCTTCTTTCTTTTTATCCACAATAGCCAGTTGTGCCTCAAGATTCTCTCTGACACTTTCGGCCTCAGCCTTTTTCCGCTGAATTTCCTCTTGACGCTGGTTCAGCACCATTTCACGTTGCTTCAGTTTGTTCTCAATCTGCTGAATCTTCTGATTACGCGCAGCCACCTCTTTTTCCAGCTCGGCTTTCTTGTCAAGGAACTTGCCTTTCACTTCCAGCAGTTTGTTTTTCTTAATCACTTCGGCTTCGGCCTCAGCATCCTTCAATATGGCATCATACTTTGATTTCAGCCCATACTTGAACAGCAGATACGAAACTACACCTCCCACAAGGAGGCAGGCAATGGATACTACTATTGTAACTACCATATTCTTTTTTGTTTTTAATATTATAAATTTTATAAATAAAAAAACGCACCAACCTCTCCCTTTACTTTACTGCACCAGCGGTAAAGGCATCAGTTCAGTGCGTTATTCTTGTCTTGCTTCCCTTGGGAAAGGAACGAACTTCCATGCCGGAAGGACACATAAGACGTTTTTCACTCTTCACGCATATAGTCCTCAAGCACTTTAGTCAGTTCATCCACCTTACGGGCATAAGGAGCCGTGTCATTACGCTGTTTTTCCTTCAAAGCGTCCCATGCGAACAGGTAAGCCGTCATTACGGCCAGTCTCTTGTCCGACAAGTTTGGATAAAGCTCCCTATACGCATTCATTCGGATATTCACCTGTTTGGCCGCCGCTCTTACCAATTCCTCATCCGACCTTTTTATAGTCAGAGGATAATTGTCGTCGGCCATCAGTAGGTTTATCTTTATCTTATCGTCCATACATCTCTTTTTTATAAATCTACAGTTGATTCAACAAAGCGATGCATTTGTCGACTTCACGCACTAATTGTGACAATCGCAGCTGCGTCTCTTTCACGTCGCTGCCGTTAAGGCTGATTGTCGTAGCTGTCTTTAGGTCGTTAAAGCGTCGCTCCAACAGCCGGTATTCGGCCTGTACCTGTCTGCACTCGTTTTCTTTTTCTTCCAGTTGCTGCCGCAATTCACTGTTTTTACGTCTCAATTCATCATGCAAATAAATCAAATGACGCACACGTGCTTCGAAAGTACTCAACCGATTCTTTTCTTCGTCTGTCATTACTACGCCAAAAGTGTACACAAATTTACGATTTACTTACATATTACAAAAGTTTTTCGGCGAAAAAATATGCTTTTTGCCCCTTTTATTCCCTTCAACGCACTTCCGGAAGAGTTTTTTTGCCTGAAAAGCACAATCATGACTATATTTGCACAACCAAATGTGGAAAGACAGAAAGAGTTTTTCCGTTGGCAGATTCTTTCATTTTTTTCCTTCTAAAAACAAAGTATAATATGATACGCATACTGGTGACTTACGCCACTCAAGGAGAATTTGTAGAGATACCTTTCCCACCAATGATCGGAAACGAGGAAGTGCAGGCCGGATACCTGCGCACGGGAATAGGAAAAGTAAAGTCGGCCTTTCATCTGACCAACGCATTAAAAGACATAAAACCGGATGTGGTACTCAATGTGGGGACTGCCGGAACGGCATCGCACCAAGTGGGTGACGTGCTGGTGTGCCGCAGCTTCATGGACCGCGACCTGCAGAAGACGGCAGGGCTTGGACTGGAGTGGCAAATAGACGCCTTCCCGGTTCCGTCCGAATCTCCATTGGCCGGACTATGGCCGGGAAACGCCCTATGCAATACGGGCGACAGCTTCCTCACCGTAGCCGAAGGCATGGAAGGCGATGTGGCCGACATGGAAGCCTATGCCCAAGCTTTTGTATGCAAAGCCATGGAAGTGCCTTTCATCGCAGTGAAATATGTCACCGACATTTTAGGGAAGAACTCGGTAACACAATGGGAAGACAAGCTGGCCGAAGCCCGCGAAGGACTCCGGCTGTTCTTTACGGCCGGCTGAGCATCTCATCGGCTATCCATGTGGCACCTGCATACTTGTCAATGACAAACAACACGTAACGTATGTCCACACATATGGCCCGCTGGGAAGAAGGCCGGAAAGCAATGTCGCCTGTAAGTCCCTCATAATTACGGTCAAAGGCTACCCCTATAAGCTTTCCCCAGGCATTAAGGACTGGACTGCCTGAGTTGCCTCCCGTATTGTCTGTATCCACAACGAAGCACGTGGTCATCTGCCCGTCGGCATCGGCATAACGCCCGTAATCGCCCTCGGCATACAGCCGCTTCAGTTTGTCAGGCACTATGAACTCCGGATTGGACGGGTCTTCTTTCTGCATGACACCTTTCAGAGTGGTACGATAGCAGTCTACTATGCCGTCAGCCGGACTATACGAAGCCACTTTGCCATAAGTCAGCCTCAGTGTAGAGTTGGCGTCTGGATAGAGAGCCTGTCCTTTTGCCTGTCGCATATCCATCATCCCTTTTACCCATATCTTATGCGCCCGGTTATAGTCGCGATTGGCTTCCGCCATACTGATGGCTGTCTTCAGCAAGCCGTCGGTTATGGAATATTTTAAAAGCACCATCCAGTCGGTGTCCAGCTTGTACAAGGTAGGTTTCTTCATGAACCGGTCGAAATTCGCCTTGCTTCCGAACATAGAGTGTTCGAAACAGGCATCAACAAAGCGATCGGTATCCCCCTTGAATTTTCTGTCTATTATCTTAAATATGCTGATGCGTTCCTCAGGAGCGATGTAACGCGCATAGACGGCCAGCATAGCCTTGGCCACCTTACGTTCCACTTCGGGATAAGGCACAGAAGCAAAATAGCGTGCGGCTGCCACATCCAGACTGTCCGCAGCCTTGGCTATACGCGCCTTGTCCTTGGACCTTAACGCCGTCTGCAAGGCCGCAGTGGAAGGAATCTTCATGCAGTCCAAAGCGGTAACCAGTGCTTCCTGTATGGCTTGCTGATGATAGAGGGCGGATCTTCTCTGAGCCACAATACGGTTTATGGTATTGAAAGCCGACAGTAACGCCGTGTCGCCACGTTCTTTCCCAAAGGCCAGCAAAGCCTCCTGTTGGCTGCGTTTGGTGTCTGTCACCCCCAACTTGACCAATCCCTCATTCATGCCCAACGCGTTCTTCCAGTAATTGGCGCTTGAAGCATATTTGGCCGCATAGTGTATACGTACCGCATCGTCAGCCTCCATCTCCTGACGGAGCACATTCTGACGGGCATCTCTGACGTGTATGCGCATAAAATTGACTGTCTGCATGCGCTCTTCCACTTCGTCACTGGTCATGTAACGCCAATTTCTTCCCGGGAATCCCATGACAAAAGCAAAATCGCCCTCCTTATAGCCGTCCAAACTGATGGAAAGAGGCTGTCTTACCTCCAAAGGCAAATTCTCCGGGGCATAAGAGGCCGGAGAACCGTCGGGAGCGGCATAGATGCGGAAAAGTGAGAAGTCACCGGTATGTCTGGGCCATGTCCAATTGTCGGTATCAGCCCCAAACTTGCCTATAGACGAAGGCGGAGCTCCCACCAAGCGGACATCGCTATATGTCTTCTTTATGAACAGATAATACTTGTTTCCCCCATAGAAAGCTTTAAGCTCCATACTGCTCCCCTGTGGAAGTTCAATGCCTTCCGTCCGGGCAAAACGCCCGGCCACTATTTTCAGATAAGCGGGAGAGAGATAGTTCACCCCTTGTGGGTCGGGATCCTTGGCCAGCTGGGTCTGAACGTAAGAAGTGACATCAAGAATTCTGTCTATAAACGTCACAGTCAGCCCTTTGCATGGTAACTCTTCCTGACGGTTCGCAGCCCAGAACCCTTCGGTAAGATAATCGTGCTCCACACTACTGTGCTGCTGTATATATCCATAGCCGCAGTGATGATTGGTGAGCACCAATCCTTGCGCAGACACGACTTCACCTGTGCATCCTCCCCCGAAGTGCACCACGGCATCCTTCAGAGACAGGCTGTCGGCATTATATATCTGGTCTACGGGAATTAGCAATCCCAACTCGCGCATAGCCACAGCGTTCTGTGTCTTCAAATCGGTCAGCATCCACATGCCCTCGTCTGCTTTCATGCCGGTGCAAAAAGCAGCGGCAGCCAGACAGCATAACAGTCTTTTCACACTTCTCATATTTGTTCTTCCAGTTAAAAGTCAGATTATGATTATATGGTCAAATATACACAAATGTTCCTATGTGCCCCAAATAAAGAAAAAGATATAATCAAGAAGAGAAAGAATCCTATATATTATCCATCCACATCCTGTGCTTGAAACAGAACCTACTCCATCAGCCGGAAACGCCATGCACAGCAACACGTAGGGTCGGTCACCTCTGGGAAACAGCTGATGCATTCACACGTGATGCGGTCGTCTATCGTGTGCGCAAAGCCTGCATATTCTATTTCGCCTACGGGCTTACAAGGATGGAAAGGCATTTGTTTGCGCTCTCTGGCCTGCTGCACGCGGCATGTCCTTGTCCTGTAGACCAATGTCTTCCCCTCGTCTTCCATAAGGATATCCGCCTCGTTCAGGTTGGCATAGAAACGCAGACGCAAAGCGGAGGCAAGGCCTTCAAGCCCCGGATGTTCCGGCAAACCCAGAAAACGCTTGATGCGTCCGGCCTCAATGACCGTGAAGCGTTTCCATGCTTCGCCATCGTGATACATAGCCTCGTCCATTCCGTGTGTCCGTTCTACGGATTGGAACCACACACCGTCCATAGCCAGCCAGTTTTTGGAATAATCTTCAATCAGGCGAATCAGCTCCTCTTTGGCAAGCGATTGCAAGTACTCGTTCTTCATATTTCTTTGATTATGACGCAAAGATATACATTATTTTTGTCCCGTCAAATCAGGCATATCCCACATTTACGTCCACACCATAGTCTGTCACGACGACAGCGCCATGCGGCTACAAGCTAAATATTGTATATCAATTGTTTGGCGCGGACAGACTAATCGTTTCCTGTCAATGGTTCCGCACCAGGCTGCGGACGGCTTCACACCAGACAGCGGACAGTTTCACACCGGGCTGTGCATGGGTCCGCACCAGACCTTCATTCCGGCTTGCCGTATGTCTCTTCCGGCTCGGCGGCCATAAGCGTTTCAGACTCATCGGAAATATCGTAGGTCTTTACCTTACGGTCTTCAAGATAGATATGATTCAGGGTATAGGCCAATGATTCGAGCGTCCGTTCACGGACTTTCGGTTTTAGCTGGCATTCCCATACCGTAATGCAGTGCCAGCCCATAGTGGCAAGACAACTCTGCTCCTCCTTGTCGCGTCTTTTGTTCCGTTCTATCTTGTTCTGCCAGAAAGCCGTATTTGTCTTGGGCAAGCGATAATACTTGCAACACTCATGTCCGTGCCAAAAGCAGCCGTTCACAAAAATCACCGTGCGGTATTTGCGCAGTACCAAATCCGGATGGCCGGGAAGGCGCGGATGGTTCAACCGGAAACGGAATCCCCGGCCGAAAAGGAATTTCCGCACTATCATCTCGGGCTTGGTATCCTTTCCGCGTATGGCTGCCATGCAACGATGGCGCTGTTCCTTGGTCAACCTGTCTGCCATTCCTTATCTGCCTATGTTGTTGCGGATTGCCTTTCTGTCCACCGGTTTATCTCATCAAACGTTGTTTCAACGAACGTAGGACCGTCTGTTTCCAGTCTCTCAGCCAACCGGTGGTCTGCAAAGAGCCTCCGGTCGAATTTCAGCTCAAAGACCAAGTCCGGGCGGTCCGACGACTGCTGTCCTTCTCCGGCCTCCCCTGCCGGAATAATCAGCATTCCAGTTATCTCATACACGTCCCTCATCCCTTTCCCTTTGATATACGGGATGAAAAAATGCAAATTCTGCAATGCGACAGTGGAAGGGAAATGTGCCGACACACAGCACAGACGAGTAATACTTTCCGGAAAATCCTGCCCGCACACGCCAATGAGCACACGGCTGCCCACACCGACAAAGGTCCCCTTCTGAGGAATAACCTGCGCTATGGCTTCCTGCGACCTTTTCTGTATCAGCTCCTCTATAAAGTCTTCCAACAGTTGCCTGCCACAACCTGAGTCAGGACGTAAAGGGAACGCGCCGATGCCCACCTCACCTATGCTCTTGAAGTAGCCGGCCTCCCGCACATCTGCCAGTTCTCCGCTACCCGGAAAAAGGACATAGGCACCAACAACTTCTTTTCTCAGCATAGCGGACGATGACTCCTTGTAATAAATGGCATCCCTGTATCTGTGCATCTGGTTTATCGTCTCATCGGGAGGACAATCTACACGTCCGTCTCTTCCGCCTATGCGATACTTGGCATCAAAAAGATAAGTCAGCCTCATGCCTTCCCGAAGGTCGTTCTTCACCAGCCGCAGAACAATGTCCGGCTTTTGAGAAACGGTACGTATGACCAACCCCATTACGCCATCCTTTCTGCTGCCTTCCGCCGTAATTTTGGGATTATAGGCCAACTCGGCCAGTAACGTGCCGTCTTTCCAGAAAAGGATACATGAATGCTCTCCCCTTCCAAGTTCCCAGGTGAACAGGCTATTAAGTTCCATACGGTTTCTGTGCTCCACCTCGCAGTCTTGCAGATGGAGTTGTCTTTTCAGCATATGGCTGAGTTCTATAAAACACCAAATTTCATACAAGACTGCGATGTCCTTGGTTTGCAGACGATAGAAGCCGTCATTGAGAGAATAAGCATGCCGCAACAGATTCCATGTGCGGTACACCTGACTATAGCCGGTGGCTTTCTGCAAGGTCAGATTTTCCTGGCTCATGCCTTTAAAGCGTCCTACGGTTCTGAAGAATGGATTTCTCCGTAAGCGTTTCAGGTCGGCTGAAACGGCATCCATGTTCTCCTTCATGATGTCAGAGACAGATTTCAGCTGTTCTATCCGCCTTTTCAGTTTCTCAAACCTGTCGGCTATCTGTCCGATAGCAAACTTCAGGAAACGGTTCTCCAGCGTATCATTGGTACGCACCGGTTCCTTCTGACGGTAAACATGCGCCGATTCCTTTCTGTGTTCGGCCAGCTCGTTCTCCAAAGAAGCGGAAACAAAAGCCAATGCGTCCGCCCTTTTACTGACCTCCCTTCCACGCAGCCTACGGCGGGGACAATCCAGGATATTCCTGCAGGCCTTGACAAACTTCAGCTGTTCGCTCTCAAATATGTTCCACCAGATGATTTCCGGTGCCTCTCCCCGGATATCGGGGGAAAAGCCGTGAAATGTCCGCCGCATATAGTCAAGTGACAGCATCCGGTACTCCCGCTCCACATCTTTGATAATAACATTCCAATGTCTGTGATAGTCCAGCTTGCTGCTGAGCACTTCGAATGAAAAGCAGAAATGCCGTATCCTGTCATGCACTTTATAGACCAGCCTTATTTCACTGCGACCTATATCGTTGCCGTAATTCAGGAAACCAGCCAGCACCTGTGCACGGAAGGAGAACCGCTCATTCTCATACTGGAGATGTGAACCGAAGCGGGCATCTTGCACATCATCATTGAAAAGCACCCATATAGGATAACATGTATTGTCAAAAAATATAGCCTTTGCGCGTGCATTCTTTTCTATAGGCATGGTCTTTCCTCCCTCCTCACACAGCTCTACAGACCTCACTCCGTCCGACCAAGAATAGACGGACAGAAGGGTCTCCCTTCCGACATTATCTTCGGCCTGTTCCCAGACGGCATCAAACTTTGCACATTCCACACTCAGCCTGAAGTCCTCATGCCATATAGTCAAGATTTCCATATTCAAGTCCAAAAACTTGTATAACCGGAAGCCAGTCTGCCCTTCATTTCCTCCAACTTGGCCAAAGATACAGACTGCTCAGGGACAAAACTGTCCGATATGCTTCCCAATCCGTCTTCCACAACTTTTCCTAACCGGTCAAGCAGTCCGTCAGTAACTTTAGTGTCATCCCCTTCTATTCGCGACAGAATTTTCATGCTTGTCACCTCATCCAAGGCTCTGGCCAAGACATAATCCTCCTTCAGCTTTCTGCCTGCCCCGTCCTCGTCATAAGGCAAATTATGGACCACGTAAAGCAGGAATTCATTCCGTGTGCGGTATGCCACCTTGAACGGGGTACCTTCCAGCACGGCATTGACAGTCTTCAGGTATGCCAACGCCTTGTCACATACTATCTTGTGGGTCAAATAGACATCCGCCCCTTCCACAGCCGTACCTATAAGTTCGTCTTTTCCCAACTTCCCTACCGGCTCATAACGCGTAGTCAGTCCGGCATCCAAATCCACGTAATTCATTTCTATGGTCATCGCACGGTCCAGCACTTTTCTTGAGAAAGAGAACGTGCTCTCATCCATATTGACAGTACCGACTACAATAAGGTTCTGCGGAACAGAAATGCCTTCCTTCAGAAACTTCCGGGCAAGCCTGTCTGCCTTATCGTCCGGACATTCTGCCAGCAGTTCGTCCACCAAGTCCTTATACCATTTCTGCGGGGTCAGACGGTATGTCTGCCCGTCACGTTCCTTCATATATGCGGGTTTGAGGATAGGGTCTGTCACCACTTTCCCCTCAGCGTTTCTCTTCCTGGACTCAATGACGCTGAGGTATTCCGCCATATATTGCTCCACGGGCGCCAGATTCATCTCATCAAGGCAAAGGAAGTAGGGCGTATTCTCTTCGGCCCATGCCTTTACCATGAACTTCAGCATCTCTCCGGCCACATAGACAGGCTGCCCACTGACGCGACTGACGTAACCTATCAGCTCGTGGGAGTCATGCCAGTCGGGTCTGACCTGTATCATCTCAAAGTTCCGGGGCTTCTGCGCGGCAAACTCTTCCGTACCTTCGTCCCAGCAGGCACGTGCAAGCTCCCTCACCATACGGCTCTTCCCTGTACCGGAGATGCCGGCCAGCAAGATAAAAGGCTTCGACTTGATAGCGGCAACATAGGGACGGAAAGGCGAATCGCCCGCCAGCGTTGTCCGGGTAGTCTGCGCAAAAGGTATGAGCAGGGAATCTGCCGGAGCCTCTGCCGGCTTTTGGGACACATGTTTCAGCTCATCAAGCTGCATCACCCTACCCTTATTATCATAGACGGTCCACACAGACGCAGGACACTCCAGCAGCAGATACTGGTCGTGCACACCCCGTGTCAGTTCAGCCCAGCCCTTCAGATACGGCATGGCCTCTTCGGGTTCGTTGCCGTCATGGCGATAGGCCACAACAAACTGACTCTGTTTCCACACGCTGTTGGCTCTGGTGGCCAGTCCGTCATTCAACAAAGACGAACAGGGTATCTCCTTATACGTTCCGTAATTGACTTCCGACCTTTGCCGCTTGACAAAAGACTTCAAATAGCTGACTATATCTTTTCTATCCATTCTTGGAAATTATTATTGTTCATAGAAAAAGGAGATGACGCACCTATGGGAAACCCCATCAAATACTCCGCGTGAAGGGCTGTAGGCTTCCCAAAGACACGCACATACTTGGCACACGAAGGATGCTTCATCATTGACTTATAGTGATAGTTACCCATGGTGGTGGGAGTGTGTATATAGATGGGATCCCCCGGATTCTGCTGTTGTATCCAGGTCTCCTGTCTTATAAACACCCGGTCTATCTCCTCCTCCGTGGGATTGGTCATACAGTCGTCCATCCCCTGCAGTCTGTTGACCAGTATACGGAATGCCACGGCTGCGGCTATAGGTGCCTGCGCGTTGCCTATGCCCCGCTTTTGGGGAGCCAGGACAGGAACCTCTGCCGGGTAAACTATCTGGTGGGGATTGTCCTGCCAGAAGCCGGCCTTGAACTTCGGAAGTCCGCACACATGCCCGGCCATTCTTTGGAACACGGCGTTATCCCTCACCCCCATCAGCCAGAAACGCGGTCTTTTGTGGTCTGCGTGCAAGTCTTTGCAGGCAAGCCTGCACACCGCCACGTCATAACCTATGGCCTTCAAATCGGTTCCCGCCTGGAAAATAGCTTCGGCAGTCACGTTCTCGCCAAAGACCACCGGCGCTTCGGACAGCCGGGCAAACTCAAGCATGTACGGCCACAAGTTCTTCTCCTCTATATTCTTCCCGTGTGCCGCATAGCTGAACGCCTGGCAGGGAAATCCTCCGCACAGGACATCAAACTGTCCGGCAAAGTCTCTTCCGTCCAGTTGCGTTATGTCGTCATAGACGGGGAAACGGGGCATCCATCCGTCTTGCTGCCGCTGAAGAAGGATTTTCTTGCAGTAATCGTCTATCTCCACCCCTCCGCAACATTCATGCCCCAGCAGTTCCCCACCATAAATGCCTCCGCCTATGCCGGCAAACAAATGAAATTCTTTAATATCGCTCTTATCAATAACCATGTAAATTCTATCCTTTTACCCTATCCGGCCAAAGTACATTGATTCTTATTACCCGTTGGAAACAAGAAACCTACGAGAATAGCAGGCTTGACAGGTAACAAATTAGAGACCGACGGGAGTCTATATTCTGCAACGTTCTGCATTAGAAGCTGTTTTTGAATCTATTCCGGCAAATTTCTAAAGAAGATTTCCGAGGATTTTCCCTGTCCGCATGTAGGCATAGCCGGGACGAGACAAGGGAGAACGGAAAAATATTCTCGGGAAAACATCCCAAAACAGTATTAACAGGCTCTTAGGAAAGCCGGATAAGACTTTTACAGAATAAAATCAAAACAGCCTCTTAATCAAAAAGAACGCTTTTTCCTTTTTGCAAAAGTAGCAAAACCTTTATTCACTGCCAACAACATCCTTATGAAAAACAAACGGAATTTACGTCAAAGCCCGTCCATATCTTGTCGGTGCCAAACCTGTTGAACGTACTTACGCTAAACGGCACACGCCCTGCAGGCCGATGCACCAGGATGAACTGTTTCTCACCTTTCGCGTATTCCTCTCCTGCGCGGACATGGGGATGACCGCCATGAACAGGAAAAACAGACACAAAGCATCTTTTCCAATAGGTACATAGTTTCCATAATTGCAAATTGAGACAAATCCCTCTGACGGACACATCCGTCCGTTTTTACAAAGGTAGTTAATACCGTTCCTGGCAATCATTTTTTCCGGCACTTGTTGTCCGAGAAATTCACACGTCTTTGTAAGACGGTTGCTATCAATTGTTTACAGAAGGGAATGGCTCTAGTTAATTATACCGTTGCAAACTTGACATTATAATGGTTCATGGAAAGTCCAAGCAGTTCATCTGCCTGGTCATTGCAGAACTTCAGCAC
>CASFQC010000007.1 GCA_949296415.1 uncultured Bacteroides sp.
CCTATGCCTGCCCTTACACGGCTCAGCGTTTCGGGGGTCATGAGCAGATAGGAGGCTATGTGTTGCAGCGGGGCGCGTCTTATCACCTCTGGCTGGTTCTGAAGCAACCGTTCGTAGCGTTCGCGTGCGGTTTCGAACCGCCAGGAGTCGGCTTTCGTTTGCGACACGATGAGCGAATATTCCAGTATTTTCCGGTAGAACATGTTCAGCTCCCATGAGATTTCCGTGACCCGCATCAGTTGTTGGTAGGGCAGGAGATAAACCACACCGTTTTCCAGAGCCTCTATGATGAGTTTGGTGGGTTCCTGTCTCAACATGCTTTCCAGGCACATCACTACGCAGCCTTCGTAGGAGAAGTGTTCGGTCACATCTTTTTTGTTCTTATAATAAAACTGCCTCAGCATGCCCTTGCCCACAATGATGATGTCCTTGCATATCTCTCCTTCCTTGAGCAGCAATTCACCCTTGCTCATTTCCTTTCGGATGAGCAGTGCGCATAGCTCCTTCTTTCCGGCCAGTGACATGCCGGGATAGCGTGAGTTTGCGGTTAAGTCAACCGTGGCTTTTAAGAGTTCGTCCATAAGGTATTTTTCCATTTCTTGATATGCAAAGATACGCATTCCCTGCTACAATATTGTTGCGGGGTGTGGAGAAAAAACGCCTGGCTGCAGGTACTCTATTGTCAGTATACTGTGTATCAGGTGCTTGTGTCTTTGTGGGAAAGCCGTCGGATGTACCCCCAGCTGCGGACGGACTCACAGCTTCCTGCGGACGGACTCACACTGCGCTGTGTGTGGGTCGGCACCGTACTGTGTACGGATTCACACCGTGCGGCCCGTATATGGACGCTGAAAGCAGTTTCTCTGGGGGGATTTGAATACTTTTGGAGAGGGGCGGACAGGCTCCACCAGTCGAAAAACTGTTCATGCAGGAGGTGTAAACCGAAACAAATACGTATTTTTGCACCATATCAAGAACATCTAACTTTCAAGTATGAACTACGGATACGTAAAAGTTGCCGCCGCCGTTCCGCGTGTGAGGGTGGCCGACTGTAAATTCAATGTTTCTCAGATAGAGAAGGAAATCATCATCGCCGAGGGCAAGGGCGTGCAGATTATCGTGTTTCCCGAACTGAGTGTCACCGGATACAGCTGTGGCGACCTGTTCGGCCAGCAGCTGCTTGTGGAAGAGGCCGAGATGGGGCTGATGCAAGTGCTGAACAATACGCGGCAACTGGACATCGTGTCCATAGTGGGTATGCCTGTGGCGTTGGGTGGAGCGTTGCTTAATGTGGCCGTTGTATTCCAGAAAGGCAAGGTGCTGGGAGTGGTGCCTAAGACTTTTCTGCCCAACTATAAGGAGTTTTACGAAAAGCGTTGGTTCACTTCAGGCTTTGCCGTGTCGGCCACTACGCTGAGGATGTGCGGACAAGTGGTGCCTCTGGGCAGGAATCTGCTATTTGAGACAGCCGACACTACCTTCGGCATAGAACTGTGCGAGGATCTTTGGGCTCCGGTGCCTCCCAGTTCCACACTGGCCATGCAGGGGGCGGAAATCATCTTCAACTTATCTGCCGACACCGAGGCCATAGGCAAGCATGCCTATCTGCGTTCCCTCATCAGCCAGCAGTCGGCACGTTGCATAGCGGGCTATGTATTCAGTTCGAGCGGATTCGGGGAGTCGGCCACCGATGTGGTGTTTGCCGGCAACGGGCTGATATATGAGAACGGGCATCTGCTGGCCGAAAGCCGGCGCTTTTCCTTTGAAGAGCAGGTTGTCATATCGGAAATAGATGTGGAGAGCCTGCGTGCCGAACGGCGTACCAACACTACGTTCTCTACCGGCCGGGCCTTTTCCCGGGAGACCGAGCCTCAGCGTGTGACGGCCGAATATGTGAAGGGAAAAGAACTGAACCTTACACGCACCTACAATCCTTATCCTTTTGTGCCCCAAGGAATTGCGCTGGATGAACGGTGCGAGGAGGTATTCTCCATACAAGTGGCCGGATTGGCCCGCCGCCTTACGCACACGCAGGCCAAGAGTGCGGTGGTGGGTATATCAGGCGGACTGGACTCTACCCTGGCTTTGCTGGTGTGCGTGCGCACTTTCGACAAGCTGGGATGGCCGCGCAAAGGGATAATAGGTGTCACCATGCCGGGGTTCGGCACAACCGACCGTACGCACGACAATGCCGTGGCGCTGATGGACTCCTTGGGCGTGACGGCGCGCGAGGTAAGCATAAGAGAGGCATGTGTGCAGCATTTCAAGGACATACGGCACGATATGCAGGTGCATGATGTGGTATATGAGAATGCCCAGGCCCGCGAACGTACCCAGATACTTATGGACATAGCTAACCAGACCGGCGGTCTGGTCATAGGCACCGGCGACCTGTCGGAGCTGGCTTTGGGCTGGGCCACCTATAATGGAGACCACATGTCCATGTATGGCGTGAATGCCGGAGTGCCCAAAACGTTGGTGAAGTATCTGGTGTCGTGGGTGGCTTTGCACGACGTGGATGAAAGTTCGAAGGCTACTCTTCTTGACATCGTGGACACTCCCATCAGTCCCGAGCTGATACCCGCCGACAAGGATGGCAACATCAGTCAGGTGACCGAAGACCTCGTGGGGCCTTACGAACTGCATGACTTTTTCCTGTTCTATTTTGTGCGTTGCGGTTTCCGTCCTTCGAAAATTTATTTTCTGGCCATGCGTGCCTTTAAAGGCAAGTACGACGACGTAACGGTAAAAAAATGGCTGGGTACTTTCTTCCGCCGCTTCTTCAACCAGCAGTTCAAACGTTCCTGTCTGCCCGACGGTCCCAAGGTGGGAAGCATTTCGCTCAGTCCGCGTGGCGACTGGCGTATGCCTAGCGACGCTTCATCGGAAGCCTGGTTGCGCGAGATAGAAGGACTTTGAATATCCGGAAAGTCTTGTGGAAAATATTCTTGGAAAAACATTTCAAAACAGAGCTGGGCAGAATTGAACAGGCTCTAAAAGTGTATGAAAACATTGTTTTTTGTGATGGCAATGTGCTGTTCCCTCCAGCCGTTGAATATGGCTGAAGGGACAAAACCTGTACCTCGCCGTGCCGAAGGCACAGGTATCGGGTTTAGCACTATCCGTGAATGGGTCAAAACATTGAACGGCATATGGCACGTTGAATATGATGGGAAATGGCGGGAATTCAGAATGAAAGTGCCGCTTCCCGTCTGACAGGAAACGGTGAAAACACCTTTTAAAATCACTGTTTTTGGTGATGTCGCGTATTTTAAAAACTCTTTTCTTTGCAACATGATTCTTAACGCAAGAAAATGCTGATGGAAGAACGGAAAGACATACGCATGTTGTTGATAGACGAGCACGAATTAGTACTTCAAGGGCTGAAGCATATCATAGAGAATTCCTTGCCGGAAGTGAAGAGCATCTGTACGGCATCTTCCGGCCGTGAAGCCCTTACTCTCATCTCTTCCCAAAACTTCCATCTGTATGTACTGGATTTGGAATTGCCGGATATGTCTGGACTTGATCTCATTACAGTCATTCGCGATAAATCTTTCCCTGCACGTATTATAGCCAATACTATGCACGAAGAGGTGTGGTGCATCAAAGAATTGATGGAGCGAGGGATGGATGGCATCTTGTTCAAATCTGTCTATTCGGGAGAAATGCTGGATGTCATTCGCTGTGTGTTGCGCGGAGAATCCTATTATTGTGAACAGGCACGGCGGGTACAGGCCGCCATGTCAAATAGCGAGGAACAGCGTCGCGAAGGCTTGCTCCCCGTGAACTGGATGTATTGAAACTCCTTTCCGACGGAAAGACAACACAAGAGATAGCGGCTGAAATGTGTCTTTCTACCAACACGGTAGACACCCACCACCGTCGTCTGCTGGAGAAACTGGATGCCCGCAATGTAGTCGATCTGTTGATGATAGCCACAGCTCACGGCATTATTCCGTTGCGTAAGGTCAATTCTTGGCGGGGCGATATTTATCCCGCTCGTGCCGCAAAGTCCGGACGAAAGAAGTAAGCGCTTCTCCGGACTGTAGTAATAGGAAAGCTTTGGAAAACAATATCCGTCTAGTTACCGTAAGACCGGTATGCCTTGTAAATGTTGATATGATATATGCGTCATTTATGTATAACTAAAAAAATGAATACTATGTTCAAGTGTTGGTTATTTTTATTCCCGTTCATGGCTTTTGCGGCTTTTGGCGGTTGTTCGGAAGATCCGGACGAGGTTCTGGACAATGGTAATGACCCTTCTGTAAACGAACCAGACGGTGATACCACTCTGGATGGGGAGGAAGCTTTTGCCCGTTTTGATGTGGCACAGTTTGAGGTGTCAGCTCGGGTTGATGTGCCACAGGATGTGACACTCCATACGAATCTTGCAGACCCGCAAATCAGTATCCGGACGGATGCCGTTGAGCCGTTTGTCCATGTGGCGTATGTCACTCCGCCTGATGTGGAAAACGATTGGCTATGTACAGTGGGACTTGAGGTTGACCCTAATAATGTGTCCTATGACAGCGAGGGTCGTCCACAGGCATCGGCGCGTAGTGCCACGCTGGCTGTTGACGCAGGCGGCCGCACGCTTGCCACGATGCAGGTGCTGCAGGAAGCTCCTCCGTTCTGCCAGCTCCAAGGGGATGTGCAGTCTACGTTCAGCTCCTTGTCCTACACTTTTGTGGCTAATAAGGCCATGACACACGTGCGCTACCTGCTGTCCGACCGCAAACTTTCTGACAGTGATGCTGCCGATAACCTTTACGACCCGTTCCTGTGCGAGGAACTGTGGTTGGACGAGGGACAAGAAACCTTTACTCTTACCTTTGACGGCCTGTTGCCTTCAACGACTTATTACCTGTACGTCCGCCCCATGGACCAGTATGGCAATTCGGCAGAGCTTAATTTCTACTTTATGCTGCCCGGTACCACTGCCGCGCCTGCCGATGACCAGGACCTTGTGCTGCATGTCAGCGCAAATCCGGCAAACGGATTCACGGTATATTTGCCGTTCTGGAATATCTATACCGATGGCATCATCGATTGGGGCGATGGCACTGTGGAAGAATGGCATAACAGTGGCAGTGACCTTATTTGCCATAAGTATGACGTGTCACAGGCCACCACTTACGATGTCCGCTTCAAGGGAACCCTGACCCACCTCGAGTTGAATTCGCCTGCCGCTCCTGTCTCCGCCCGCGAGAATACGCTGTTGGCCATTGTGCAGTGGGGGTATACCGGACTGGAGGACATAGACCTGAGTGGTTTTACCAGCCTCACTTCCGTGGCTACGGATACGCAGGGCGCTTTCCGCAAAATGAAGAATTTCGGCGTAGAACCCTATGGCGGCAGTTTTACCGATACGGGGATTACGGAGATTCCCGAGGGCTTCTTTGACTATGCTACTGAGGTCACCAGCTTTGACTATACATTCGGCGGCTGTACCCGCCTTGCGTCGTTGCCTGCCGGGTTGTTCAAGAATTGCAAGAAGGTGAAGAGTTTCCAGCGTACCTTCCTTAACTGCACCTCGCTGGCCGTACTGCCTGCCGACCTTTTTGACTGCTGTCCGGATGTCACAACTTTCCAGACTACTTTCTCTGGTTGTACCGGACTGACGGAAATACCTTCTGGATTGTTTGACGCTTGTCACAAGGTAACGTCATTCGAAGGAACCTTTGGCGGTTGCACTGGATTGGTTTCTATACCCTCCGGACTTTTTGCCCGAAACACTGCCGTGAGCTATGTGGGCATGGCGTCTTACCGTGATGCTGGGGGTGGTTATCGGGGTGGTTTGGGCGTGTTTGAAGGCTGCACTTCGTTGGCTGCTGTCCCAGATGACCTCTTTGCATCGTTTACCAACCTGTCAGATGCGTCGTATGCCTTCTACGGCTGTAAGTCGCTCACCGCTTTGCCGTCGGGATTGTTTGCTTCGGCCACAAAACTGGAGTTCCTGGAGAACGCTTTCCAAAACTGCACCGGATTGGTTTCACTGCCTGTACAGCTCTTTGACAACAACCGCCAGCTGCGGGTCATTGGCGAACTCTTCAGCGGCTGTTCCAACTTGAAAGGTGAGTCGCCTTATACTCTTGTAGACGGAGTGAAGGTGCACCTGTACGAACGTGAGAAGTACAATACGCAGTTTGTTGCGCCGGATGATTATACGTGGTGCTTCCGTTACTGTACGGGATTGGATGATTATGACTCCATGTCCGAACGTTGGAAGTGAGGATATAGAAGGATTCTATACAGTGAAGGGAAGAAAGATTACAGCCGTTGGCTTTTCCGCCTTGTTGTGCGGGAATTTCCCGCCACCGGCTGCTTATACTATCCCGGTGATGTGGTGAAAACCGGCAGTCCTTGCATCCTGACGGTTCGCCCGTTGGCCTTGAACTGTCACATGTATGGCCTTTACCGGTTTTGCCAAGATTATTTTTCTTACCGGGAAAGGCTATATGGCAATATACCAGCGTTTTGATGTCCCTCGGCTGGGCAAGCCTGCGTGTGTCATGGACAGGGGGAAAACAAAAGCAGGAGGAAAACAGTTACTGTTTTCCTCCTGCTTTTTTACAGGTTCCTGTTATTTTCTGTTCTTAAACTTCGCGTATCAGGTCCATGCCCCGACGGATGGCTTCCTCGTTCATGGGTATGAGGTGGTGGTGACGTTCGGGCAACGTTTTGCGCAATCCCTTTATTACATTGTCAAGCGTTACGATGGGTTTTATTTTGAGCAGTCCCCCCAGCACAATCATGTTGAAGGCTTTGATGTTGTTCATCTCGTTTGCTGCATCCATGGCATCGATGCGGAAGACGCGTATGTCCTTACGTGTGGGCGGATTGATGATGCCGTATCCGTCGTATATCAGCACACCGTTAGTCTTTACCTTGTTTTCGAACTTTTCCAATGAGGGCTGGTTCAGTATGATGGCAGTGTCATATCGGCTCAGTATGGGCGAGGATATTTTCTCATCGCTGACTATGACCGTGACGTTTGCCGTACCTCCGCGCTGTTCCGGTCCGTAAGCGGGCATCCATGTCACTTCCTTGCCTTCCATCAGTCCAGAGTAGGCCAGTATCTTGCCCATGGAGAGCACTCCCTGCCCTCCGAATCCGGCTATAATGATTTCTTCTTTCATCTTTCTTGCTTTGTTTTAAAGAGGTTTTATTTGTCTTTCAAGTCGCCCAGCGGATAGAACGGGAACATGTTCTCTTCCATCCATTTGTTAGCTTTCTCGGGCGACATCTTCCATCCCGAATTACAGGTCGAGACAATCTCTACCAGGTTACTTCCCTTTCCTGCCATGGAGTTCTCAAAAGCCTTGCGTATGGCTTTCTTTGCCTTTCTTATGGCGGGCACGGTTTCCACACTTTGCCGTGTGACGTAGCATGTGCCTTCCAGCTGGGCGGCTATGTCGGCCATTTTCAGCGGATATCCATGTATATGCACATCGCGGCCATAGGGGCAGGTTGATGTTTTTTGCCCAACCAGTGTGGTGGGTGCCATTTGTCCTCCGGTCATGCCATAGATGGCATTGTTTATGAATATGATGGTGATGTTTTCTCCACGGTTCAGCGCGTGTATGGTTTCGGCTGTGCCTATGCAGGCCAGGTCTCCGTCTCCCTGATAGGTGAACACCAGCCTGTCGGGCCACAGCCTCTTGATGGCGGTAGCCAGTGCGGGTGCACGTCCGTGAGCCGCTTCCTGCCAGTCTATGTCTATGTAATTGTAGATAAATACCGCGCATCCCACAGGCGATATGCCTATGGCCTTCTCTTCCATACCCATTTCTTCGATTACTTCGGCAATGAGCTTGTGCACTACTCCGTGGCTGCATCCCGGACAGTAGTGCATGTGGTTGTCGTTCATCAGGTTTGGCTTGTGGTAAACCAGATTCTCGGGTTTTATGATTTCTTCTCTTGTCATATCTGCTTCTCCTTATTTTCTTTTTGTGAAACGGATGAAAATCTCTACAATCTTCACCACAATGGCTGTTCCGCATACGTAAAAGAACGGACGTACATCGGTGCTTTCCCTGAAATATAGGGCTATGGCGGCCAGTGTCAGTACAATGAAGGCTATGTTCAGTACGTTTCTTATTTTATCTGCATCCATGTGTTGTTCTTGTTTTTGTTCTGTTACCTGCTTGGCGGGCTTATTGCGCCAGCAGTCCGTGCAGGGCATCTACTATTTCGTCCGGGTCAGGGACAATGCCGCCTAAGCGTCCGAAATGTTCTACTTTCACTCTCCCGTTTACGGCCAGGCGCACATCTTCTACCATTTGTCCGGCGTTCAGCTCGGCTACCAGCATGCCTTTTACTTTTCCGGCATAGTGCGCCAGGATGTCCGAGGGGAATGGCCACAGTGTGATGGGGCGGAGTATGCCTACCTTTATTCCCTGCTCGCGTGCTATTTCCATGGCTTTTTGTCCGATACGTGCCATGGAACCGAAAGCCACAATCAGATAGTCGGCATCTTCACACTCTATCTCCTGGAATCTCACTTCGTTCTTTTCTATAAGGCGGTATTTGGCCTGGAAGCGCAGGTTGTTCACCTCCATGGCCTCGGGTTTCAGCTCCAGTGAGGTTACTATGTTGGGTTTTCTTCCGCGTGTTTTTCCTGTGGTGGCCCAAGGGCATTGTGCGATGATTTCCGCTTCCGTGCGTCTCGGTCTGATGGGGGGGAGCACCACCTTTTCCATCATCTGGCCTATCACTCCGTCGGCCAGTATGATGGCCGGATTCCGGTATTTGAAGGCAAGGTCAAAGGCCAGTCCCACAAAGTCGGCCATTTCCTGTACGGAGGCCGGAGCCAGGGCTATGAGTCGGTAGTCTCCGTGTCCGCCGCCTTTTACTGTCTGGAAGTAGTCGGCCTGACTGGGCTGGATGGTTCCCAGTCCGGGGCCTCCTCTCATTACATTTACTATGAGGCACGGCAGTTCGGCACCAGCCAGGTAGGATATGCCTTCCTGTTTCAGGCTGACTCCCGGGCTTGAGGACGAGGTCATGACCATTTTTCCGCTTCCGGCTCCTCCGTATACCATGTTGATGGCTGCCAGTTCGCTTTCGGCTTGCAGCACGACCATGCCTGTCGTTTCCCATGGTTTCAGTTCGGCTAACGTTTCCAGCACTTCCGACTGGGGTGTGATGGGGTAGCCGAAATAGCCGTCTGCCCCGCAGCGTATGGCCGCATGGGCGATGGCTTCGTTTCCTTTCATTAATACAACTTCTTCTGCCATAATGTTTCTTGATTTATTCTGCTTTTACTTTATACACCGCGATGCAGCCGTCTGGGCATACGGTCGCGCAGGAAGTACATCCGTTACAGGTGTCTTCCAATACCGGTTGGGCATAGTTATATCCTCTGACGTTCACTTCTTTGGCCAGGGCTATGACGTGTAGCGGGCAAGCTACGACACACAGGTTGCAGCCTTTGCAACGTTCGGTGTTCACTACGATTGCTCCTTTGATTTTTCCCATAATTACGTATATTTTATTGTTGTTCTTTTTATTGTTTTTATTGGTTGTACATGTCTTTGTTGTAGAACTCCAGGATATCCATTATCATGCGGTGGGCATTGTGTGCGGGGCTCTCGGGGTTCAGGTCCATGGCATAGCGGTAGTTGTTGAGTGCTTGTTGCCAGTTGCCTTGCTTGCGGTAAGCGTTTCCCCGCAAATAGTATATTTCGTCTTTGGCGGGGTAGTCTGTCCCCAAAAGGATGTCAAGTTCGCATAAGGCTTGCGCCACATCCCCCTGACTGATAAGTTCTTTTATGACGCTTATTTGTTTCATGATGTCTGTGGTATGCTATTATCCTCGCACAAAGATAGCTTTTTCTCATTACGTTGCGGCATTTTTGTCGTGAAAAGATTGGGTGCTGCCGGTTTTTCCTTCCCGGTTCTGTGCTTTTGGGCGGCTTCGGCCAGACTGTGTGACGGCTGGCGATTCTTGGTGTGGAAACCGAGGAAGTACTGGTTGTTAAATAGTATTAATGCGTAGTAGGCGTTGTCAGCGTTTTGTGCCTTTGGGTAGCAATATGATGCCTATTTTGTATTTCTGCTTACAACCGCTTTTTTCAGAAAGTTCCGTGAAATGTTTTTCTGAGATTTGAAATATGTATTTGTGTTAATAAAAAACGGGAGATGTCCTCTTTATATGTAGATATGTTAATGAAATAGGATGAAAACTTCTTCCTGATGTCGTCGGTGACAGTTTGTTTGCTCTCGGATGACGGGTTGCCAGCCGGCGGATGACAGGTCATCCGGTCGGTGGATATAGGTTGTTCGTTCGCACTTTATCCTGCATTTCCTTCCGAACGGTAGTTTTGGGGGATTTTTCCTGTATTTTGTTCGGTAAATGAAGTGCCCTGAAATGTTAATTTTTAGATTATTATACTGTATTACAGTCTGTTGGTCCGGATTTCCCTGCATTCTTTTCCACTCTGTCTTCCTTTGTGTGGAAATAAGCCACGCATTTGCGTTAAACTTTGTAAAGTGACATTTTGCATGAGAGAGCCTGTTGTTTGAATCTTGCTCCTTACTGTTTTTGAGATGTTTTTCCAGGAATATTTTCCCGTTGTTATCCGTCACGTAGTTGCTGTGTCTCCGGCAAAGCGGGAAACGATTTGCCTAAAGCCTGATGACCGGTTTGGGTTAGAAAGGAAAATTTGAATAGACTCTTACTGAATGTGGCTTGTGGTTGCGGAATATTTTCTATATTTGCACAAAACTCTTGTTTTCCGTGTTAGATTGAAAGTAAAACTACGGTTATGATGACAAATGACAGAGCCAGCTTCGGTTCCCGGCTGGGGGTTATTCTGGCTGCCGCAGGTTCGGCGGTCGGATTGGGAAATATCTGGCGTTTCCCTTATATGACAGGTGAGAATGGCGGTGCCGCCTTTATTTTGGTTTATATAGGATGTGTGTTGCTGTTCGGCGCGCCTATCATGATGGCCGAGTTTGCCATAGGCCGCCGTGCCCGTTCCAATACGGCGCGCGCTTTCCGTACATTGGCTCCGGATACGAAGTGGAATTGGGTGGGACGCATGGAGGTGTTGGCCGGTTTTCTTATACTGAGCTATTATGCGGTGGTGGCCGGGTGGACGCTGCAGTATATCGTGGAGGCGGCCGCAGGCAATTTTTCGGCTTCGGCTCCGGGCAATTACGTGGAATCGTACAATGCTTTCATCAGCAACCCGTGGGTGCCTGTGTTGTGGACAGTGCTTTTCCTGCTGGGTACGCATCTTATTGTGGTGAAGGGAGTGGAGAAGGGCATAGAGCGTTCTTCCAAGGTCATGATGCCTATGCTTTTCATTTTGCTGGTAGTGCTGGCTGTATGTTCCCTTTCGCTTCCCGGTGCGGGCAGGGGCGTGGAGTTCCTGCTGAAGCCTGATTTCAGCAAGGTGGACGGCGACGTGCTGCTTGCTGCCATGGGGCAGGCTTTCTTCTCGCTCAGTCTGGGCATGGGGTGCATGTGTACTTACGCTTCTTATTTCAAGCCGGATACAGACTTGCCGAAGACGGCTTTCAGTGTGTCGGTCGTTGATACGTTGGTGGCCATTCTGTCGGGACTTGTCATTTTCCCGGCAGCGTTTTCGGTAGACATCAGACCCGACTCCGGTCCCGGTCTGCTGTTTGTTACTCTGCCCAACGTGTTCCATCAGGCTTTCGGTGGTGTGCCTTTAGTGGCGGGTGTGCTGGGTGTGATGTTCTACATTTTGCTGGCACTGGCTGCCCTTACGTCTACCATCTCCCTTCACGAGGTGGTTACGGCCTATCTTCACGAGGAATTCAGCCTTTCCCGACGTAAGGCTGCGGGGCTGGTTACGGCAGGTTGTGTGGTGTTGGGCACGTTCTGCTCCCTTTCCTTGGGGGTAGGCAAGGATTATACGCTGTTCGGCATGACTTTGTTCGATTTGTTCGACTATGTCACGGCCAAGCTTATGCTTCCGGTGAGTGCTTTCTTTGTTTCCGTCTTTATGGGGTGGTATCTGGACCGGCGGATAGTTTGCGACGAGCTGACCAATAGTGGCACCATTCGCCTGCGTGTATGCAGGCTGGTGGTGTTCTTGCTTAAGTTTGTGGCTCCCATAGGCATTGCCTTTGTGTTTGCCAACGAGTTGGAGCTTATCTGACGTCAGGACAGTCTTCTTTTTGTGAAGTATTTCGAGGGGTGGCCATGAGTGTCTGTCACACTTGGTCATCCATACGGTTATTTCACATCTACGGCTGTCAGTTGGCCCGTCACACTGTCTATGATGTATCCGCTTATTTCTATGTCTTTGGGTAGCAGCGGGTGTTCTCTCAGGGTGCGTACCGTCTGGCGTACGGAACGTTCCGTGTCTTCGAATCCCCCCAGCCATTGTTCAAAGTTTACGCCGCAGTAGCGCATCAGGTCAATGGTTCTTTGCTGTATGCCTCTTTCCTTCATTTTGGCTATCATTTTGGCAGCGCTCATGTGGCAGGCTCCGCAGTCTGTATGAGCCACTACCATTACCTCGTTCGCTCCTAGCTCATAAATGGCTACCATAAGGCTGCGTATCACGCTTCCATTAGGTCCGTCCAGCACCGCACCGGCGTTCTTTATCAGTTTGACGTCTCCGTTGCGCAGACCCAGGGCGGCTGGTAGCAGGGTGGTGAGCCGTGTGTCAATGCAGGTCAGTATGGCCAGTTTTTTGTCGGGATACTTGTCGGTGATGTGGGATTCATATCCCTTGTTGTTCACGAAGTGGCGGTTGTATTCCAACATGTCTTCTATAATCATGACGCTTCTTGTTTTTTTTTGTTATGTCCGGTAATATGGTAGATTTCCGGTGCAAAGTTATGCATAAAATCGCAATTTGTACTTGAAACAGGTACTTGTATAGGGGCGTGGCGAGATTCAGGCGGATTCTTGGAATCTGTCGGTCGTATTAAGGCTTGAAAACGGGACAATATGACGGAGCTTGTTCCACCTCTACCCAAGCCCTATACCTGCTTTCTCTTGTAACCGGAACCAACGACAGGTATCCCGACACTATCCGTCCGCCTTCTGTGACTAGCGGATTCCGGAGACGGTCATGCAGGTGTGCTTCCAGCAGGCGGCCGGGTTGTGGTGAGCCGTCTATGCGGAACAGTCCTCTGGCTCCGGGAATCAGCAGGCGATCGTATAGCAGGCGGGATACTATGCCCATGTTCATGCGCAGATTCACTTCCACGCGGGGATGCAGCTTGTAGTCCGGACCGTCGGCTTCATTCCGGCAAATCATCATGTCCACACCTAAGCATCCTTTGTAGTAAGGGGCGTACATTTCACCCAGACCTTGCATCAGGCTTTCCATAGCTTCTTGCAGAGTGGGGTAGGGGATGTATTGCTCTATCCACTCTGCTATTTGCCGGTTTGTTGCGAGCAGATTGCCGGTATAGGCTCCTTTGGGGTTGGTGAGGAAGCGTGAATAGCCGATGAACGTGATGTTCCCCTTTCCGTCGGACAAGAATTCGGCAGCCATATCTCCCACCTTATTATATATAGGTTCTCCTGTCAAGGCTCCGTCTGCCGACAATGCTTTGGCGCACCATTGTTTGGATTGTCCGTCCAATGGATTCCTGCACCAATGTAGCCCTTTTCCGCTTCCCGACCACAACATCTTGAACAGGCAGCCGCCAGTATGCGCTTTGGCATAGGCTTCGACCTCTTCCATGGATGTCAGTACATTGTTCTCTCCGCACAGATAAGGTGAGTCTTGTTGGAAATACTTGGCCAGGCTTGTAGCGTATTGTCTGGAGGACATCTTGCGGTAGTGGCATAACCAGCTGTCATCGGGTAACAGATGTGAGGGTATGCCGTGGCGTAGCAGCCGGTTGCGCAATGTGGCGTTCCATCCCCAAGGGCAGATTTCGGTGAACGTGCCCGATGCCAGCTCTTCCCATCCTACCATGGTGCCCGGCAGATGGAAACGTGTCCTCATCTCTTCTGTGAATGACGGGAACCTGTCGTCGGCCAGTATGACAGAATCCTCCTGTGCGTACCACATGGGCAGAAAGGAAATCGCTGAGGTGAAAAGCTTTATGGAGTCCGATGGCAGGTAGTTGCCCGCATTGTGGCGTAAAGCCAGATCTGTGTCAGGATTGAACAGGTATAAACGCATAAGCTAAGCCTTTAGGAGGGTGCAAACAAATGGTCAGGCGCAAAGATAGGCAATAATTTAACACGGTTCTTCCGCTTGTCCGTTTTCTGCTGGCGGATGGAATGAAAAAGCTGTGATATTTTGACATGTCTACTTTGCAAATCTATAAAAAAGCCGTATATTTGCCGCTCAGTAAATCATACGTATTGAAGCATGGAAACTTTCTATCGCACGCACGCTTATCTTGTGGAGCACACCAATGCGCCTGTCCGTCGTGATTTGATGGATGAGATAGACTGGAACGACCGCCTTATAGGAATCAAAGGTACGCGGGGCGTGGGAAAGACCACATTCCTGTTGCAATACGCCAAGGAAAAATTCGGTCCGGATCGGTCGTGCCTGTTCGTCAACATGAACAATTTTTATTTCTCCAACCACAGTCTGGTGGATTTTGCCGGTGAGTTTCATGCCAGGGGAGGCCGGGTGCTGCTTATTGACCAGGTGTTCAAGCATCCGGACTGGAGCAAGGAGTTGCGCATGTGCTATGACCTCTATCCAAAGCTGAAAATTGTGTTCACCGGCTCTTCGGTGATGCGTCTGAAAGAAGAGAATCAGGAATTGTGCGACATCGTGAAAAGCTATAATCTGAGAGGCTTCTCGTTCCGTGAGTTCCTGAACCTGCAAACCGGGCTGAAGTTCCATCCCTATACGCTGGAGGAGATATTGGGCAACCACGAACAGATAGCCAAGGGCATCCTATCGAAGGTCAGGCCGCTGGATTACTTCCAGGACTATATGCATCACGGGTTTTATCCGTTTTTTCTGGAGAAACGGAATTTCTCGGAAAACCTGCTGAAAACCATGAATATGATGGTGGAGGTGGATATCCTTCTCATCAAGCAGATTGAACTGAAATATCTGCCAAAGATAAAAAAACTGCTTTATCTGCTTGCCGTTGACGGCCCCAAGGCACCCAATGTAAGCCAGCTGGCGGGGGACATACAGACCTCGCGCGCCACGGTAATGAACTACATCAAGTATCTGGCCGACGCACGGCTCATCAATATGGTCTATCCTGTGAACGAGGAATTTCCGAAGAAACCCTCCATGATAATGATGCACAACCCTAATCTGATGTATTCCATCTACCCGGTGAAGGTTGAGGAACAAGACATATTGGATACGTTCTTTGTGAACACCCTGTGGAAAGATCATAAGGTGAACAAGGGCGACAAGAATGTATCTTTTATGGTGGACGGCGTCATGCCGTTCAAGATATGCGAGAAGCACGTCAGAAACAGGACAGATGCCGGTGTGACCTATGCCATGCACAACTTGGAGATAGGCCGCGCCAATATGGTGCCATTATGGCTGTTCGGCTTCTTGTATTAAAGGCTTGCTAAAGAACGATGATTTTTCACTTAATAAATTCATTCAGTTATGACTAAACAGAAGAAATTTATCACTTGTGATGGTAATGAAGCTGCGGCACATATCTCGTATATGTTTTCCGAGGTTGCGGCTATCTATCCTATCACTCCTTCGTCCACGATGGCAGAACACGTAGACGAATGGGCCGCCGCAGGTCGTAAGAACATCTTTGGCGAAACCGTTCTCGTACAGGAAATGCAGTCTGAGGCCGGTGCTGCCGGTGCCGTACATGGCTCGTTGCAGGCCGGTGCGTTGACTACAACGTACACCGCTTCACAGGGCCTGTTGCTGATGATTCCCAACATGTACAAGATTGCCGGTGAGAACCTGCCTTGCGTATTCCACGTATCGGCCCGTACACTGGCTTCGCACGCATTGTGTATCTTCGGCGACCACCAAGACGTCATGTCTTGCCGTCAGACTGGCTTTGCCATGCTGGCAGAAGGTTCTGTACAGGAAGTTATGGATTTGGCCGGTGTGGCTCACTTGTCTACGCTGAAAGCACGTGTGCCGTTCATCAACTTCTTTGACGGTTTCCGTACTTCACACGAAATCCAGAAGATTGAACGTCTGGACAACGAAGACCTGGCTCCGCTGATTGATCAGGAAGCTTTGGCTGAATTCCGCAGCCGTGCCATGAACCCCATGACTCCTATCGCACGCGGTATGGCCGAGAATCCCGACCACTTCTTCCAGCATCGTGAGTCATGCAACGGTTTCTATGATGCCGTTCCTGCTATCGTAGAAGACTACATGAAGAAAATCAGCGAAATCACCGGCCGTCAATATGGCTTGTTCGATTACTACGGTGATCCCGAAGCAGACCGCGTAATTATCGCTATGGGTTCTGTAACGGAAGCTATCCGTGAGGTTATCGACTACTTGCGTGCGAAAGGCGAAAAGGTTGGTTTGGTGGCTGTTCACCTCTACCGTCCGTTCTCTGCTAAGCATTTCTTGGCAGCTGTGCCTAAGACAGCTAAGCGTATCGCCGTACTCGACCGTACGAAGGAACCGGGCGCAAACGGTGAACCGCTGTACCTTGATGTAAAAGACTGCTTCTACGGACAGGCTGATGCTCCTGAGATTGTTGGTGGCCGTTACGGTTTGGGCTCTAAGGATACTACTCCGGCTCAGATTCTGGCTGTTTATGCAAACTTGGCTTTGCCGACCCCGAAGAACCACTTCACTATTGGTATCGTAGATGATGTGACCTTCACTTCTCTGCCTCAAGAGGCTGAAATCGCAGTAGGTGGCGAAGGCATGTTCGAAGCTAAATTCTACGGTTTGGGTGCCGATGGTACGGTAGGTGCTAACAAAAACTCTGTAAAGATTATCGGTGATAATACAGATAAGCACTGTCAGGCATACTTCTCTTACGACTCCAAGAAGTCGGGTGGTTTCACTTGCTCTCACTTGCGTTTCGGTGACACACCTATCCGCTCTACTTACCTGGTAAATACGCCTAACTTCGTGGCTTGCCACGTACAGGCTTATCTGCATATGTACGATGTTACCCGTGGTCTGCGTGACAACGGCTCGTTCTTGCTGAACACCATCTGGGAAGGCGAAGAATTGGCTAAGAACCTGCCGAACCGCGTGAAGAAATACTTCGCACAACATAATATTACTGTTTACTATATCAACGCTACACAGATTGCACAGGAAATTGGTTTGGGTAACCGTACTAACACCATTCTGCAATCGGCATTCTTCCGTATCACGGGCGTTATCCCTGTTGACCTGGCTGTAGAGCAAATGAAGAAGTTCATCGTGAAGTCTTACGGCAAGAAGGGTGAAGACGTTGTCAACAAGAACTATGCAGCCGTTGACCGCGGTGGCGAATACAAGCAACTGACTGTTGATCCGGCATGGGCTAACCTGCCTGATGATGCTAAAGCTGAGAACAACGATCCGGCATTCATCAACGAAGTGGTTCGTCCTATCAACGCACAAGACGGCGACTTGCTGCCGGTATCTGCATTCAAGGGCATTGAAGATGGTTCTTGGGAACAAGGTACGGCTAAATACGAAAAACGTGGTGTGGCTGCATTCGTTCCTGAATGGAATGCTGAGAACTGTATCCAGTGTAACAAGTGTGCATATGTTTGTCCTCACGCTGCCATCCGTCCGTTCGTGCTTGATGCTGAAGAGCAAAAGGGTGCTAACTTCACTCAGCTGAAAGCTGTAGGTAAGGCATTTGACGGCATGACATTCCGTATGCAGGTAGACGTGCTTGACTGCTTGGGTTGCGGTAACTGTGTGGATGTATGTCCGGGCAATCCGAAGAAGGGTGGCAAGGCATTGTCTATGGTTCACTTGGAAAGCCAGCTGAACGAGGCTGCTAACTGGGAATATTGCGTGAACAACGTGAAGACCAAACAGCACTTGGTAGACATCAAGGCAAATGTGAAGAACTCTCAGTTTGCTACGCCGTTGTTTGAGTTCTCCGGTGCATGCTCCGGTTGTGGTGAAACTCCGTATGTGAAGTTGATTTCTCAACTGTTTGGTGACCGCGAAATGGTAGCCAACGCTACGGGATGTTCTTCTATCTACTCCGGTTCTGTTCCTTCTACTCCGTACACCAAGAACGAGAAGGGTCACGGTCCTGCATGGGCTAACTCTTTGTTCGAGGACTTCTGTGAATTCGGTCTGGGTATGGAATTGGCAAACGAGAAGATTCGCGAGCGCATCGCTAAACTGATGCAAGAGGCTATTGCCGGTGAAGAAACTCCTGCTGAATATAAAGCTATCTATCAGGAATGGTTGGATAACTGTCTGGATGCTGACAAGACGAAAGACATCTACGAGCGTATCGTTCCGATGCTGGAAGCTGCCAAAGACAAGTGCCCGATTTGCGCACAAATCTATGGCTTGAAGCAATACATCATAAAACGCAGCCAATGGATTATCGGTGGTGACGGTGCTTCTTACGATATAGGTTACGGTGGTCTCGACCACGTTATCTCTACCGGCAAGGACGTTAATATCTTGGTATTGGATACAGAGGTTTACTCGAATACCGGTGGTCAGTCTTCTAAGGCTACACCGCTGGGTGCCATTGCTAAGTTTGCTGCTTCCGGTAAGCGTGTACGTAAGAAAGACCTCGGCTTGATGGCTACGACTTATGGTTATGTATATGTAGCTCAAATCGCTATGGGTGCTGACCAGGCTCAGACACTGAAAGCCCTGCGCGAGGCTGAAGCCTATCACGGACCTTCACTCATCATCGCTTACGCTCCGTGTATCAACCATGGTCTGAAGGCTGGTATGGGCAAGAGCCAGGCTGAGGAAGAAAAAGCTGTGAAGTGCGGTTACTGGCACTTGTGGCGTTATAACCCGGCTCTGGAAGCTGAAGGCAAGAATCCGTTTACGCTGGATAGCAAAGAACCCGACTGGACTGGATTCAAAGACTTCCTGAAAGGCGAAGTTCGTTATGCTTCTGTAATGAAACAATATCCCGCAGAAGCCGAAGAGCTCTTCCAGGCTGCTGAGGACAACGCTAAGTGGCGTTATGCAAGCTACAAGCGTATGGCCGCTGAAAGCTGGGGACCGGTTCCCGCAGACACTATGCTGAAATAAAAATTAAAGCATAATTACTCATTAGAAAGGCAGAAACCGACTGGCGGTTTCTGCCTTTTTTGGTCATGTATAGGCCACAAGCCATTTCTTTGTTATTGGAAGAGGGCTTGTCAAAAACAGAAAGCCACTATCAAACTGTCATATTGAGCGAAACGTAGTTGAAACATCTCACATAGCACTATATGAGAATTGTTGACTACGTTCAGGGTGACAGAACGACAACAATTTTGAATTATGACACACCTATTTTCGTGTCACAAGCATACGGGATTGATATTAAGAAGGATTTTCAACCGATATGTGGTTTGTGCTCCGTTCGCCTTTTTCGCTCTTTTCAAACACACCTTTTTCTACAAGTCGCGAATGTCATTGAATGCCGTGTCTGTAGAACTTTGGGCTATCTTCACCACTTTCCTGTAGTGAGTTTGCTAAAAAACACCATTTTGCATATTGAGCAACTTTGGTTGCCTTTCATTGAATGATATTCTCTGATTACCGGTAATATATCTTCATTGCTGTTTATCCTCTCCATTTTCACAGGTACGCGGCTCTATCTAAAAAGAGTAGTCAAAACTTGTCAAAAGAAAGTTGAAAACGACTGTTTGGCTATTATATTTGCAACCATAAATATGTTGTATTACCGACACGATTAGTAATCGTACATCCGCACAATTACTAATCATACGGTATGACGTTTCGTAATCGTGCAAGAAAACGGTTATAAACAGTGCAAACTGCAATTATTTGAAGTCGAATATTGAATACACAAAAATAATGATAAAGTATAGCCTGGTAAAACGAAGGAATCTGAGGCATCCGGAACAACCGCGAAAGTTTTCTGCTTCCGCACAGAGTATGAAAACCCTAACCTTAGAGATTTTGGCAAAATACATCCGCTTCCATAGGTGCGCTTATAAGGAAGGTGATTTCATAGTCATTACCAGAATGCTGAAAGAAGGCTATCGGGTGGAATTGGATGACTTAGGTGTTTTCTATCTTACTTTAGGTTGTGAAGGTGCGGAAAGTAGGGAAACGTTTAATCCGGACAAACACATCAAGGAAGTGAGAGTGAATTGGGCTCCCGGGGAAGCATTCGAAAATATCCGGGAAGGCATTACGTTTGAAGAAACGATAGACCGACGTACGGAACGCAAATTGCTACGGATGGGACGGAATGAAGAGAGCAAAGATGGAATTATACTAAGACGAAATAGACTAACAACCTAAAGCAATGAAAGCCGAATTGGAACACCATCTTATCAGGTCGGCCATACGTATAAACTTATCTATCATTAAAATAAGGTAACAATAACATTTAATATATCGCTATGCCCAGTAATTATTATAACAGTTTCGTGACCAAACTGAAGGAAATCTTTATGATGGACCATGCCGAACTGGATTTTGGCATTTACCGCATCATGAACCAGAAGCGTCAGGATATTATGAGATTTTTTGAGGTGGAACTGCTGCCACAGGTCAACGCGGTGTTGTCCGCCAACGCCGGAAATACGGACAGTATCCGGAAGCGTATGACCGAAATAGAGGCACAACTGGGAGCTGACCTTGCCTCATTGCCCGATACCATTCCTTTGGTGGCAGAATACAAGCGGCTGAAAACGCAACTGGGCCAAACTGTAAACACAGAAGAAATGCAGGCGGAAGTATTTTCTCATCTGACTACGTTCTTCTCGCGCTACTATGACAATGGAGATTTCATTTCAAAGCGACGCTATAAAGACAATACGTATGCCATTCCCTACAACGGTGAGGAAGTGAAACTCTATTGGGCGAATGCCGACCAATACTACATCAAGACTTCGGAATATTTCCGCAACTATACGTTCATCTTACCCATAAGCCAAAGGAAAGTCCATTTTGTGTTGAAAGACGCCAGCACTGAACAGAACAACAATAAAGCGGGCAATAATATGGAACGTCGGTTCGCGTTGTTCGTTCCACAGGAAGAGGAAGATACGATATGTGAACAAATAGCTGAAGGAGAACTGAATATTTACTTTACTTACGAACCAATGCCCAAAGCCACCAAACAAAAGGATTTGTTGGCTCAGGCTATGGAAACATTGGGAGACATTATTCCGACGGACTTCAACGAACTATTGACAGCAAAAGCACCAACCAAAGAAAACGCAAACCGTACTTTGCTGGAAAAACACCTGACGGACTATACGGCCAAAAATTCTTTTGACTACTTCATCCATAAAGATTTGGGAGGTTTCCTGCATCGCGAGTTGGATTTCTACATCAAGAACGAAGTGTTGTATATTGACGATTTGGATTCCAAATACATCACTTCCCAACTCACCATCGTACGGGCCATCAAGCAAGTAGGTGAAAAAATTATCCGTATGCTTGCCCAATTGGAAAACTTCCAGAAACGGTTGTGGCTGAAAAAGAAATTCGTGGTGCAGTGTGACTATTGCATCACGATAGACCGTGTGCCGGAATCGCTTTACCCTGAAATTATTGCCAACGACAAGCAACGTGAGGAATGGGTGCGACTGTTTGCTATTGATGAAATCAAAAGGGATGCTCTCACTGAAGGTTATAGTGAGCCTCTGACCATGAATTTTCTAAAACAAAATCCGTTTCTGGTGCTGGATACAGCATTCTTTTCCGCTTCATTTAAGCACCAACTGTTAGCTTCGTTGGAGAATGTTGATGAGCAGATGAACGGATTGCTGATAAAATCAGATAATTATCATGCGTTGAGAATATTAGAGAATGTTTTTGATAATAGTATAGACGGGATTTATATAGATCCTCCATATAATACAGGTTCTGATGGTTTTATATATAAAGATAACTTCCGGCATTCTTCATGGCTTGCCATGATGGAAAATCGTCTGAATATAGCGCATAAGTTGATGGCTGACTCTTCTTCTATCACAGTCAGCATAAACGAGAATGAGCTATTCAACCTTAAGAATCTATTGGATATATTATTTGATGGTAATTACTATACCACTTTAACTGTAAGAGTGCGGCATGAAGACCGCATTCTGAAAGGTGATAAGGATTTTCATGAAGTTTATGAGAATGTGCTGTTTTATTCGAAAACAAAGCATTTCAAACCTTTGAAAAGGAAGAAAGACAATACATCCATTGAGGATTATAGATTTAAAGTAGAAGTCAAAAATCCCGATTTTACACTGCAACTCGGAAATAAAGAGGTTGAAGTATATTCTCCACAGAGCTATAATATAAGGCGTATGGAACGACCTTCCGTAGATTATCTGAAGCGGATAAGTGTTCGTGGTTCCATCAGAGAAGGAAATTCCAGTGGCCGCTTCTATGTGGCTTTTATAGAAAATAAAGCGATGGAGTATCCTGGTTACTTGTTTAAGGTATCTAATATTGGAGAAGATGGTTTGGGTTATAGGTTTTTTTGGACTCCGTCTAAAGAAAGTGGGAGAAAAAATGGAGATTACTATCAAGGAAAGCCCCAGAATGCCAAAGATATAATGGAAATACCTTATCCTAACTATATAGATTTTGAAAAAGATTTTAATGATGCGACAAATGAGGGCGGAATACCTTATAGGAATGGTAAAAAGCCTATTAATTTCTTGAATCATATTTTGTCCTTACAAAAAATTGCTGAAAATAAATCTGCAAGAGTGCTTGACTTCTTTGCTGGGTCGGCATCGTCTGGTCATGCAGTTATAACCTTGAACCGGAAAGATAAAGGAACACGAAGATATATTCTTGTTCAAAACGAGGATATTTTTGATCAAACAACCAAGCCTCGTATGGGAAAAGCCATCTATTCCGAAGACTGGAAAGACGGTAAGCCTGTTTCTCGCAAAGGCATCAGCCAATGCTTCAAATATATCCGTTTGGAACAATATGAAGATACCTTGAATAACCTTAGGTTAAAGAAAATGGGGCTTGATTTTAAGAATGACGAGTTCCATGAAAGCTATATGCTTGACTACATGCTTGATACGGAGGCGAAAGACTCGTTGATGAATTTGAAACTATTTGTCAATCCGTTTGCCGTAACATTGAAAACGACCCAAGACAACGAATTGACAGATACGCCGGTGGATTTGGTAGAGACATTCAATTATCTGATAGGACTGAATGTAGAAACCATCGGCTGGCATCTGCAAGATAACATCTGTGTAGTACAGGGAAAAACACACCGTGACGGCTTGCGTACTTTGGTCATCTGGCGTAACCGTAACGAAGTAAATAACGAACAATTGGAGCATTTCTTTGAAGAGATGAACTTCCGTACACGCGACACCGAGTTTGACATCATCTACGTAAACGGCGACAATATGCTGCCCAACCTCCGCCGTGACGAAGAACATTGGAAGGTGATGCTTACGGAAGAAGAGTTTGCCAAACGTATGTTTGAAGAAGAATAAAAAAAGGAAGGGAGATGGCTGCACACGAGATAGATGGAAACAACAGATAGGAACATTGAACAGGAATATGCCAAGAACAAAAACAGCTAAGAGACAGCCCAAGCTACAAGAAGCCTTGGTGCTGTTTAAATACATACTGAGCCTTTTCGGCTATAAGGATTTGGAAGCACTGAGTATCGGCCTGAAAGATCCGGCGTTGGAAGGGATAGACGAAGAAGGGACTTCACGTATCTATTATGTGTTGAAAGCTCGTCTCTATACCGGACAAGGCATCAGCGAACAACAGCTTTACGAATACGACCGGCACATCGTGCGACATACTCGTGAAATCAATGAGAAGCGTACTGAAAAAATACAATGGAAATATTATCAGTATCTGGCACTGCTCTTCACGGAAGTTTATCTGGACCGTTATTTCTCCGACCCTCATGCATTGCTGCAAGACATTAACTGTTTTCTGACGGATGACTTCAATATGTGTCCTGAAACTTGGCATGAAATGCCTGAATTCACAGAAGAGGATTTGAAGAAACTGGCATTCTGGTGCGCAACTGGTTCCGGAAAAACACTGATGATGCATATCAACATCAAGCAATACCTTTATTATGCCGGAAAACATCATGCCAAGAAACTGAACCGCATCCTGATATTGACACCCAAGGAGGGGCTGTCCAATCAGCATGTGCAAGAGTTGATCGCCTCTAACTTTCATGCCGGACTCTTTTCCAAGCAAGGACAAAAAGGATTCTTTTCTGGCAAAACCATTGAAGTGATAGATATTAACAAACTGGCGGAATCCGATGGGGACAAGACTGTTGCTGTAGATAACTTTGAGGGAAATAACTTAGTGCTGGTAGATGAAGGCCATAGGGGGGCAAGTGGCGATGCCTGGAAGAGCTATCGCAACAAGCTGACCGCAGAAGGTTTTTCTTTTGAATATTCCGCAACCTTTGGGCAAGCCATCACGTCCCAATCGGGAAGCAGCCGCAATGCCCTGCTTGAAGAATATGGGAAAGCAATCTTGTTTGACTACAGTTACCGTTACTTCTACAACGATGGCTACGGCAAAGATTATCGTATTATGAACATGGACTCGTGGGACAACGAAGCTCTGTTCAACATGTATCTCACAGCTTACTTGCTTAGCCTTTACGAACAGACGCTTGTCTATCAGAACAATCCGCTGGTAAAAAAACGTTTTCTCATAGCCAAGCCGTTGGGTATTTTTGTCGGCGGATCGGTCAACGCCGTACGTACGGTCCGTAACCTGCAGGTCAGTGATGTAGTCCAAATACTGCTTTTCCTGCAAGCGTTTATAGACCGTCCTGCGGAATTTACCAATTATATCCGACGTTTGTTCGATATCAACGACGGCATAAAAAACCGTAATGGCTATTCTCTTTTTGCCAACTCTTTCACTTTAGCCAAGCAAGGGCTCACACCGGGAGAGGAAGAGGCTTTTTCCCGTGACACTTACCGGAAGGTCATTCGAACGCTGTTTCATTCAGAAGCGTCCAATGCTCACCTTCGTATAGAAAAGTTAAAAGGAAGTGATGGAGAAATAGGGTTACGCATTGGAGCGGCAGACTATTTTGGCGTTGTAAATGTGGGCGACAGTGATTCGCTTATTAAGTTGTGCGTCGCTAATGGACTGGTCTGTGAAACAAAAGAATTCGGGAATAAATCTCTCTTCGACAGTGTCAATAAGGAAGATTCATCTGTCAATTTGCTTATTGGTTCCAAGAAATTCAATGAAGGCTGGAGCAGTTGGCGGGTGTCTGCCATGGGCTTGATGAATGTAGGACGCAGTGAAGGATCGGAGATTATTCAAATCTTTGGAAGAGGTGTACGACTGAAAGGTTTCAAGTACTCTATGAAGCGTAGCACGGCATTGGACAGCAGCTATTCACCGGGATTACTGCCTAAAGGTCTGCGTGATATTGAGACGCTGAATGTATTTGGAGTCCGTGCCGATTATATGGATACTTTCCGGAAATATCTGGAAGATGAAGGTTGTCCTGCCAATGAAGACACGTATACTCCCATACAAATACCTACAGTGAACCTGCTCGGTAATAAGCGGTTAAAAGTGGTACGCCTGAAGCCTGATTATGACTTTAAGAAACAGGTAGTGGTCAAGCCGGAAGAATACAGGGAGAAAATAACTGTTGAGGTGGACTGGATGCCTAAAGTGAAAGCTATCTATAGTAAAGGCGTCAATATGGATGATGCAGCTTCATTGCCAGAAGGAAAACTGACTGACAGACATTTGGCTTTTATAGACTGGGATAAAATTTTCTTCTCGTTGCAAGAAATGAAAAATGAACACGGTTGGTACAACATGGAACTGCGTCAAGACGCTTTGAAAGTACTGATGCAAGCCCCGGATTGGTATGAACTGTACATCCAACCCGCAGATTTGGAATTTCATGACTTCGGACGCGATGTCTGCCGATGGCAGGAAATCGCTACAGCCTTATTGCGTGGTTATGTGGAAAAGGCATATAAGTACTGTAAAGGAAAGGAGGAATCGAAATACATGGAAACCGTGTACACCGATGCGTCTGATCCCAATTTTCTCAACGGATATACTGTAAAAGTTCGTGATGACAAAACGGAATGGCTTGAAAGACTGAAAACATTACGTGACCAAATTATAGCCGGTAATTTTGAGGCTGATTACGAAATTTATGGCACTTGGATACAAGCCCTTTACTTTGACCATCATCTGTTCTATCCGCTACTTTGCCTGAAAGAGAAAGATAGTGCCGGGAAAACATATTGGAAAGACAAAGACACAAACGAACCGCTTATTAAGATTTCGCCTGTGTCCTTAAATACAGGCGAGACACAATTTGTCCAATCGGTACGTCGTTATTACAATGCACATAAAAATGACACGCTGCAAGGAAAGGAAGTTTATCTGCTGCGTAACGAAAGCCGTAAGGGTATTGGTTTCTTTGAAGCCAATAACTTCTATCCGGATTTCATCTTATGGGTCAACAGCCAACACAAGCAACATGTCACTTTTATAGACCCTAAAGGTATCCGTCACTTGAAAGGCTTGAACGACGATAAAATACAGCTGTTCAAGAAACTAAAAGAAGAAATTGAACCACGTCTGAATGATACGGAAATAGAGCTTGACAGCTACATTATTTCAAATACTGATTACAAAGATATTAGCTATTGGGGGACCAAAGCCGAATTCCAAAAGAATCATGTATTGTTTGCGATGGAAGAGAATTATATTGATGATATCTTTGAACTTATATTAGCAGATAACGAGTCATAATCTTATTTTCAATCGAATACATGCTTGTATGGAACAGTAACATAGAAAACCACACGCCGCGTTATGCCATAGTAGACGTAGAGGTGGGGATAATGGACCATAAAATCCATGACATAGGAGCATTACGCGATGACGGAGCCGTATTCCATAAGGCTTCAAAAGATGAACTGTTTGATTTCCTTCGTGAAACGGATTATCTATGCGGACACAACATCATCCATCACGATGCAAAGTATCTGTTTGGAGGTGACACCTGCCGTTGGCATTTGGTAGACACGCTTTATGTCTCGCCCTTACTGTTCCCGGAACGTCCTTACCACAAATTAGTAAAAAACGACAAACTGGTGAGCGACCAAGTAAACAATCCGGTGAACGATTGCGAAAAGGCAAAAGACCTGCTTTGGGATGAAGTGGCCCGTTGGAACTCCTTGCCCAATGACAAACGACAAATATACGCATTGTTATTGCGCGGGCAAAAAGAATTTGAAGGATTTCTCAACTTGGTAGGAGCAGAGCCTGTAGAGGAAAGATTGACTGAATTAATAAGGAATCATTACAAAGAGAAAATCTGCCGACATGCAGACCTCGAAAGACTCATCCAACACTATCCATGCGAACTGGCTTATGCGTTGGCTCTTATTGATACCACTGACTATCGTTCAATCACTCCCGGATGGGTGCTCCGCAATTATCCTGAAGTGGAATATGTAATGAGTCTTTTACGACGTACCCGCTGCAAGGAAGGCTGTGCTTACTGTAACACCCAACTGGATGCACATACCCATCTGAAGGCATTCTTCGGATACAACCAATTCAGGACATACGAAGGCGATCCCCTCCAAGAACAAGCTGTCCAGGCCGCCGTAAATGGAAAGTCACTGCTGGCTATATTCCCTACAGGAGGAGGAAAATCGCTCACGTTCCAATTGCCCGCACTCATGGCTGGTCGTTCTGTACATGGACTGACTGTGGTTATCTCACCTTTACAGTCGCTCATGAAAGACCAAGTGGACAGTCTGGCGGAGAAAGGCATTACAGACGCTGTGACCATCAACGGCCTGCTTGATCCTCTCACCCGGGCATTGGCCATACAACGGGTACGAGACGGAGAAGCTTCCCTTTTATACATAGCACCCGAGATGCTTCGTTCAAACACCATCTGCCGAATTTTAATGGCGCGTCACGTGGTTCGCTTTGTGATAGACGAAGCCCATTGTTTTTCTTCATGGGGGCAAGATTTCAGAGTAGACTACCTTTATATAGGCAAATTTATCCGGGAATATCAGCAAAAGAAAGGCTGCCGGAATCCGATACCCGTATCCTGCTTCACGGCTACGGCCAAACAGAAAGTGGTGCAGGACATATGCGATTACTTTAAACAGACACTGAATCTTGATTTAGAACTGTTTGCATCTACTGCATCAAGAACCAATCTGCGCTATTCCGTCATACACGCGGAAACGGATGAGGAGAAATATTCCATATTGAGAAGAATTGTGGACGATACAGACTGCCCGACCATAATCTACACATCGCGCACCCGGCGTACGCAACTAATAGCCGCCAGACTGAACCGTGATGGCTATAAAGCGTTGCCTTTCAACGGCAGGATGAATGCCGATGAAAAAGTGGCCAACCAAGACGCTTTCATGAACGACCGTGTGCGTATTATTGTAGCGACCTCAGCCTTCGGCATGGGGGTGGACAAAAAAGATGTCGGACTCGTGATACATTACGATATCTCTGATTCTCTGGAGAATTATGTGCAGGAAGCCGGAAGAGCCGGACGCGACCCGCATCTCAATGCCTGCTGCTATGTGCTCTACTGCGACACGGATTTGGACAAGCATTTCATCTTGTTGAACCAGACCAAACTCAGTATTAGTGAAATACAGCAAGTATGGAGAGCCGTCAAAGACCTTACCAGAAAACGGTCTAAAATCTGTTGTTCTGCATTGGAGATTGCGCGGAAGGCCGGATGGGATGACTCTATTTCTGAGGTAGAGACCCGTGTGCGGACTGCATTGGCAGCCTTGGAACAAAGCGGATATCTGGTCAGGGAGAATAATTCGCCTCGCGTATATGCCACAGGCATCACGGTGAAGAACGTGGATGAGGCAAGAATGCGGATTACGATTTCTCCACTATTCGGTTCTGATGAAATAGAGAAGGCGGTCAGAGTGATGAAATCACTGATTTCACAAAAATACATTGCGAAAGCACAAGATGCGGAAGCGGAATCGCGGGTGGATTATCTGGCAGACATACTGGGGCTAAGCAAGGGGGACATCATTTCTGTGGTAGAACGGATGCGTCAGGATGGTCTATTGGCAGACAGCAAGGATATATCGGCCTACCTGCAAGATGCCGGGCATTCTGAACGGAAATCGCGGGCTGTTTTCGAACGCTTTGCTAAACTTGAACGCTACATCCTGTCTCATATCCCAGACGAGACGGAACAGACCTCATACAAGTTGCTGAATGACAATGCTGTAAGCGAAGGCATTTATACTTCGACGGAGAAGGATGTCCGGACACTGGTCTATTTCTTAACCGTCAAAGGATATATCTGCAAAAAGGAAGATGCGGCCCATAACTTAAAGATGAACCGTCAGGCAAACTTGGAATCAACCCTCAGACGCTATGAGAAACGGGTAGAAATATGCCGTTTCGCTATGACATGGCTCTATAAATTGGCCAACGAGACATCCTCTCTCAAGGACTCGGCCGATATGGCTGTCCAGTTTTCTGTTATCGGGTTATTCAATCAGTTGAAGTCAGAGTCTCATGCCTTTTTCAGTAAACTGGAGAATCTGCAATTGGATGATGTGGAAGAGGCTCTTCTGTACCTGTCGGCCATCGGCGTGCTCAAACTGGAAGGCGGATTTTTAGTCCTTTACAATGCCATGAGCATCCAACGGGTAAAAGACAATAAATCAAGATACAAACAGGACGACTACCGGATGCTTAACGATTTCTACAAGCAAAAGATACAGCAGGTACATATTGTAGGCGAATATGCCAATCTGATGGTGAAAGACTATGACGCAGCCCTTCAGTATGTGCAGGATTATTTCCAAATGGACTACAAGAAATTCATTGTCAAATATTTCAAAGGAGAAAGGCTTGACGAGATACAGCGCAACCTGACGCCGGCCAAGTATAGGCAACTATTCGACCAACTGTCCACACGCCAGATGGAGATTATCTCTGATAAGGATTCCCGTTGCATCGTGGTGGCGGCAGGACCTGGTAGCGGAAAGACGCGGGTACTGGTGCACAAACTTGCCTCCCTTCTGCTGTTGGAAGACGTAAAGCACGAACAATTGCTGATGCTGACGTTTTCGAGAGCGGCAGCCACGGAGTTCAAACAACGGCTGATGGAACTGATTGGAAATGCGGCGCATTTTGTAGAAATAAAGACTTTCCACTCCTATTGTTTCGACTTGTTGGGACGGATAGGAAACCTTGAAGAGGTCAAAGACATTGTGAGCAAAGCAGCCGAGAGGATAAATCAGGGGGATGTGGAACCGAGCAAGATTGCCAAAACGGTATTGGTCATTGATGAAGCCCAAGACATGAGTGCTGAAGAATTTGCGCTGGTAAAAGCACTGATGACCCGCAATGAGGAAATGCGTGTAATTGCCGTGGGGGACGATGACCAGAATATTTATGAGTTCCGTGGCTCAGATTCCGCCAATATGTATCAATTGACGCAGGAAAGCTCAAGCCGGTTCATTGAAATGACCGAGAATTTTCGCGGCGCGCATCATCCCGTCAATTTTGCCAATGAATTTGCCAAGAACATTTGCAAAAGGATGAAAACCCTCCCAATCGTCTCCATGAGGCAAGAAAACGGTTGGGTGGAAGTGACACGCCATCTGTCTGCATGTATGTATCAGCCTCTGGTTGAGAAAATGATTCAGAATCAAGGAGAGGGTACTTCGTGTGTGCTCACTCAAACCAATGAAGAGGCAGTCATCCTAATGGCGCTTCTGCAAAAGCGGGGCATCCGCAGCATGTTAATCCAGTCAATGGATGGATACCGGTTTGGGAATCTGGCTGAAATAAGATATATTCTAAAGTACATAGACAAACGGGTGCATACGCCTCTGATTCCGGAAGAATTGTGGGAACAGGCCAAACAGGCGACCTTCTCCACATACAGTCGCAGCCAGAGCCTGGCGTATGTGAGGCGTTGCATCGCACTCTTTGAACAGACTAACCGGACTAAATACGTCAGCGACTTTAAGGAGTTTGTGTATGAATCTTCTGTGGAAGATTTTTGCGACATCTCGAAAGCCAAAGTAATCGTATCAACTATCCATAAAGCTAAGGGTAAAGAATTTGATGATGTTTATATGTTACTGACTGACAATCCTCAGAAAGACGACTCTGTGATGCGCCGTTATTACGTAGGCATGACCCGTGCCAAAAACCGGCTGTTCATACATACCAATAGTGACTGTTTTCTTCATTTACCCGCAGACCGGTATGCCGTTGACCCCACGCGATACACCATGCCGGAAGAAATTGTGTGGCAACTTTCACACAGGGACGTTTATTTGGATTTTTTCAAGAAACGCAAACCTGAAGTCTTGGCATTGCAAAGTGGGGATACGCTTCTTTACAAAGACTTCATTTTGTATGACACACGTCGCAATTCGGTGGCCAAACTATCTTTGAATATGCAGCAGACATTGACTGTCTGGAAGGAACGGGGCTATGAGGTGAAATCCGCATCCGTCCGTTTCGTGGTGGCATGGAAGCCTAAAGAGGCTCCGAAAGAGGAACCGGAAACCGCAGTTTTGTTGGCGGATTTAAGATTGGCTTTTACCAAAGCAGAATGACCATGTAACTCTAATAAGATGCGAGCTGATTGTGGATAATAGACAAGGGACGATTTTTTTCATTCACTTCTCGAAGGCTTAAGGCTGCAAGGCTCTTTCATTTGAAACGTGCAATTATCTTTCCGCTCATAGAGAACACACATAGAGCCGCCTCTATTACAAGGCCCATTCATGAGGGACAGCTATTTATGCGAGTCAGCATGTTGTATATCAATAGTTTACTGTGAGCGTACTTACAGCTTCCTGCGGGTGGGTCCGCAGCTTCCTGTGAACGGATTCACAGCTTCCTGCGGACGGTTCCGCACCGGGCTGTGTATGGGTATGTAGCGGACCGGAGTTCTTTTCAGTCTGCAGTCCGTCACTATATCATGCCGTAATAGTAACCAAATGAAGGAAGCTGTGGGTAGGATTATGGGCAAGAAATATCTGTGAAATGCAAACAAGTTGTGACGGAAAAACCTTACTTTTGCCCGCACAGATAAAAATTTTTAATGTCATGTCAGATTTGAGTGAAAAGACAATACAGCGGATATTTCCCATACTGGGAATGAGTTGTGCCGCTTGTGCGACCCGTGTGGAGAAGACTCTTGGAAAGCAATCGGGCGTATGTCGTGTGGCGGTGAATTATGCGGCGGCCACTGCCACTGTGACCTATGACCCAGAGCAGACCAGTCCTGAAACTCTGAAGCAGGCCGTAAGGGAGGCCGGATACGACCTTATCATAACACAGGATGCCCATGCCACGGATGAGGCTGAGCAGGCACGCCGGGACAGATACGGGCATATGAGACGCCGTACCACGTGGGCCATAGCCTTGGCCGTGCCTATAGCTGTCATAGGTATGGCGTTCATGGAATTCCGGTGGGCGGCATGGGTAACCTGGATACTTTCCACTCCCGTAGTGTTCTGGTTAGGCCGGCAGTTCTACATCAATGCCTGGAAACAGTTGAGACATGGCACTGCCAACATGGACACATTGGTAGCCGGCAGTACGGGAGTGGCCTATCTGTTCAGTGTGTTCAACCTTTTCTTTCCCGACTTCTGGCTGGAGAAAGGCATAGAACCTCATGTCTATTTCGAGGCGGCCAGCGTCATCATTGCATTTATCCTGCTGGGTAGGATGCTGGAGGAAAGGGCCAAGTCCAACACTTCCCAGGCCATACGTCGTCTTATGGGACTTCAGCCTAAGGCGGTAATCAGAATCAGTGCCTCAGGCCGTCAGGAAGAGACTCGCATAGAAGATATTCGTCCGGGCGACCTCCTCCTGGCACGTCCGGGCGAACGCATAGCGGTTGATGGCAAGGTGACTTCCGGCGCTTCTTACGTGGACGAGAGCATGCTCAGCGGTGAGCCTGTACCTTCCGCCAAAAGCGAGGGGTCGGAGGTCTATGCCGGAACCATCAATCAGAAAGGCAGCTTTAACTATCGTGCCGCACAAGTGGGGGAGGACACCCTGCTGGCACGGATTATCCATATGGTGCAGGAAGCCCAAGGCTCAAAGGCTCCAGTGCAGAAACTGGTAGACATAGTGGCTGCGGTGTTTGTGCCGACCGTTATGGGCATAGCCTTGCTGTCCTTCGTGTTGTGGATTCTGTTGGGTGGAAACGATGGGTTTACCCACGGTCTTCTAGCACTGGTCACGGTGCTTATCATAGCCTGTCCCTGCGCTTTGGGGCTTGCCACTCCTACGGCCATCATGGTCGGTATAGGAAAAGGTGCGGAACGCGGCATACTGATTAAAGATGCGGAGAGTCTGGAGATAGCACGCAAAGTGGATGTGGTGGTACTTGACAAGACCGGCACCATGACCGAAGGGCGGCCTGCTGTACGGCATATGGTGTGGGGAAAGATTGGAGACTCCCGTTTGGCCTCTGTGCTGTTGGGCATGGAGAGGCTGAGTGAACATCCCTTGGCTGAAGCGGTGGCCGACAGTCTGGCCGGACAGTGTGAACCTGCCGTAGTGGACGGTTTCGAAAACCTTGTCGGGCAAGGGGTAAAAGCGACCTTTGAAGGTACGGTCTATCGTGTGGGAAACAGGAAAATGACAGAAGGTCTGGAGCTTCCGCCCGCATTGGATGAGAAAGCCCGCAGATGGGAAGATGAAGGCATGACCACTGTATGGTTCGCGTCAGACCAGGAAGTGCTGGCTGTCATGGCCATAACCGATGCCGTGAAGCCCACTTCGGTGAAGGCTGTCAGACAGCTTCAGGAACGTGGCCTGTCCGTATGCCTGCTGACAGGAGATAACCGGCAGACTGCCTTAGCGTTGGCCTCCAGACTTGGATTGGATGACGGGAAAGGCGGGATGATGCCTCAGGACAAGCAGGCTTACATTAAGGACTTGCAGGCGTCAGGCCATGTGGTAGCCATGGTGGGCGACGGCATAAACGACAGTGCCGCCTTGGCACAAGCCGACCTGAGCATAGCCATGGGAAGCGGGAGCGATATAGCCATGAACGTGGCCAAGATGACCATCATATCGTCCGACTTGACCAAAGTGGCCGAGGCGTTGCAGCTGTCATCACTCGTTGTGCGTACCGTAAGGCAAAACCTTTTTTGGGCTTTTGTCTATAACGTGATAGGGATACCCATAGCTGCAGGAGTGCTTTATCCTGTGTGCGGCTTTCTTCTCAATCCTATGATAGGAGGGGCGGCCATGGCCTTCAGCAGCGTCAGTGTGGTGACAAACAGTCTGCGTCTGCGGCGTAAGAAGCTAAGTGAAGATGATAAGGCAGACCGTTGCGGCAACGATTCTTGCCCTGTATCCGGTCCTACCCATAATGATAATCCTAAAAACAATATGAACATGAAGAAAGAACTGAAAGTAAGCGGCATGATGTGTGACCACTGCCGCATGCATGTGGAGAAAGCATTGAACAAACTGCCAGGTGTGACCGCTACAGTAACGCTGGATCCGCCTGTAGCCGTCGTGACGTTTGCCGACGGTAAGGACTATTCATTGGAAGAGCTTCAGCGTCAGGTCAGTGAAGAAGCCGGAGACTATGTGCTGGGTGAATGAGAAACGGTGGATAGTGGATAAGAGAAAGTTTTCTTGACGTTTTATGTGAACAATACTACGATTTATGAAAAGACAATATCTGTTTTTGCTGGCCTTCGGACTTTGTGGCCTTTCGCTTCAGGCTCAGGAAGGCGGTATTTCTCCGGATATGCTTGGTAAGATAAGGCAGAGTTATCAGGGGACTTCGGCCGACAAGGCGTTGCGTAATGCGATAGGTAACAATGACATCCGTCGTCTGGCTTTCAATCAGGAAAATAAGACAGGCGTGGACACTCACTTTTCCATCCGTGTTTCCTCCAAGGGCATTACCGACCAGCAATCTTCAGGGCGTTGCTGGCTCTTTACCGGACTGAATGTCATGCGTGCCAAGGCTATCGCGAAGTATGGCTTGCCGGAACTGGAATTTTCAGAGGTCTACCCTTTCTTTTGGGACCAACTGGAGAAGTCAAACTTGTTCCTTCAAGGTGTCATAGATACGGCGGAGGAACCTATGTCCGGTCAGACGGTGGAATGGCTGTTCCGGCATCCGTTGAGCGATGGAGGCACATTTACGGGAGTGGCAGACATTGTGTCAAAATATGGTTTGGTTCCCATAGAAGCCATGCCAGAGACGTACAGTAGTGCCAATACGGCCCGGATGGCTCAGCTCATTTCATTGAAATTGAAAGAATTCGGGTTGAAATTGCGCGATATGGTGGCCGCCGGAGCCCGGCCAGCCGAACTACAGGCTGAGAAGACCCTCATGTTGGGAACCGTTTATCGTATGCTGTCGCTTACTTTGGGCACACCTCCTGCGGAATTCGATTATGTCCGTAAGGACTCTTCCGGCAATCCGGTAGCTACGGAACATCATACTCCTGAGTCTTTTCTCCGGCAATATGGTGACACTTTGCTGCTGACAGACTACGTGATGTTGATGAATGACCCTTCACGTGAGTACTACAAGACTTATGAGATTGATTACGACCGTCACCGCTATGACGGAAAGAACTGGACCTATATCAACTTGCCGGTGGAAGATATCAAACAAATGGCTATAGCTTCTTTGCGCGACAGTACCATGATGTATTTCTCGTGTGATGTGGCTCAGCAGTTGGATTCCGAACGGGGGCTGCTTGATGTGGACAATTACGACTATGAGTCTCTCATGGGGGTAACTTTCGGCATGGATAAGAAACAACGTATCCAGACATTCTCCAGTGCGTCAAGTCATGCCATGACTTTGGTAGGTGTGGATTTGGACAGGGACGGCAAACCGGTGAAATGGCTTTTGGAAAACAGTTGGGGCAGCTCATCTGGTTGGCAAGGCCATCTCATTATGACAGACCGTTGGTTTGATGAATACATGTTCCGTCTGGTAGTAGAGACCAAGTACGTGCCTGAAAATATCCTGCGTCTGTTGGATACGGTTCCCGTGAAACTTCCGGCATGGGATCCGATGTTTGCAGAGGAAGAGTGACTTTTTTGTGAGGAGCCAGAAAGGGGTTGGAAGTCGGACTGTCAAGCCAGTCTGTACGTTCCAACCCTTTTTTTCTTATTTCTGGTTTTTGCCGTTTTAGCCTTGGGGTATGTGGTTGTTATTGGTTCCGTCAGCTGCGTGTATCCAGAAAATCCTGGAAGGCCTGTTTGTAGCTGTCGCTTATGGGAATGTAGTTTTTCCCAAACACTATCCTTCCTCTTTCCACCAGGCGGATTTTGTCTTTCTGTACGATGAAGGAACGGTGTACCCTTATGAATTTCGTGGAGGGGAGTAGCTCTTCCATGGCTTTAAGACTCATGAGCGAGAGTATGGGTTTGGCGTTCCCTTCCTCATATATCTTTACGTAGTCTTTCAGTCCTTCCACATAGAGAATGTTTTTCAGTTCTATTTGCACCAGCTTGTATTCGCTTTTTACGAATATGGTATCGGGACTCTCGCCTTTTGTTGCCTTTTGCAGCAGTTCGAACCATTGCAGGGCTTTGTTGGCTGCCTGTAGGAAGTCCAGGTAGGAGATGGGTTTCAGCAGATAGTCAAGTGCATTTACCTTGTATCCGTCAAGTGCGTATTGGCTGAACGCGGTTGTGAACACTATGCGGGTATGCGGAGCCAGCATTTTCGAGAATTCCAAGCCGTTGAGTTCCGGCATTTGTATGTCTAGAAACAGGAGGTCTACAGGCTTGTCGGACAATTCCTGCATGGCCTGTACGGCACTTGAGTACTTGCCTTCCATTTTAAGGAAAGGCGTTTTCGCCGCATAGCTTTCCAGCAGGTCCAAAGCCAGCGGTTCGTCGTCTATTATGGCACAAGTCAGCATCATATGTCATTTGTTGGGGTCAGTGTCTATTATCAGTATGGAACGGTATTCGGTCTTCTCTCCGTTTACCCCCTGTTGCCATGTGTAGCGGTTGGGGTAGGTCAGTTCCAGGCGTTTCCTCACCAGTTCCAGTCCTATGCCGCTTCCGCTCTTGTCTTTGTCGTTCTTGGGGTGATAGCTGTTGGCTATCTCGCATTTCACTTTCCGGCCTTTTTCGGCGAATCCAATGTGGATGTAGCTGGGTTTGGTGGGCGATATGCCGTGTTTGAAGGCGTTTTCTATGAGTGATATGAAGATGAGGGGCGCTATCATGGTGCGGCTTTCCGGAGCAATATCAAAGTCTGTGGTCACTTCTACGTTGGCGGGCAGGCGGATGCGCATCAGTTCGATATAGTTGCGTATGAAGTCTATCTCCTTGTCAATGGTTACGGAGTTCTGCTGGTTGTCATATAGCACGTGGCGCAGGAGTCTGCTCAGTTCCTGTACGGCGGTCTGTGCCTTGTCGGTGTCAAAGGCTATGAGTGCATAGATATTGTTCAAGGTGTTCAGCAGGAAGTGCGGGTTCAGCTGGCTTCTCAGGTTCCGGAGCTCGGCTTCGGTCCTGCTTTTTTCCGCTTCGCGGCGCGCGTTCTCTATCTGTGTCCACCGACGGCTCATACAGATGGCCACACTCAGTCCTACGGTAAGTACCATGGAGAACATGTCGCGCAGCAGGAAAAGCCATCGGGGTGGTCCCATGGGGCGGTGCGGGCGGCGGTGCGACTGTTTTTCCATATAGGCGAATCCTGCCTCTTGCCACAGATGCATGGTCAGGGCAAGCGCGCAAATCAGCAGAATGTTCCACAGCAGGAACTGTTTCGTGTGCTGTGTGAACAGGAATTTGGGTATGAAAAAGAAGTAGTTGGCATAGAATACGAACAGGAAGGAGATGGGCACCACACTGCCGTGGCGCAGGTAGGCATCCCACGAAAGGTTCGCTCCGCTCCGGTTCATGACCATGAAGGGGAAAGCGAAGATGATGCCCCAGCCTATTACGTGGATCAGTCCTTCGGTGAGGCGCGGGCGCCAGTTGGTGGTCTGTTGTCTGGTCATGGATGCAAAATTAATGTTTTCTTTCAAATGTATGTCCGGAATGCAGGGAGACTCTTCGTCTGTTTTTTATATCTGTTATCTATAGAATAGGGATTCTGACGGAACTTTCCCTGCTTATATTATTGTATTTCAGATGGTTGGCGCGTATGGATTTGACGCTTTCTGTGATTGGCTCCGCACTGTGCTGCAGATGGGTCGGCAGGAAGCTGTGAAACTGTTCACCGCTTCCTGCCGGCAGGTTGTGCCGTCGGTGTCCGCAGGGGATGGGGATTGTCCGTCCTGCCTTTTATTCGTATCGTATGGCTTCTATCGGGTCAAGGTCGGCAGCTTTCTTGGCTGGATACCATCCGAAGAACACTCCGGTCACCGTACATACGGCAAACGACAGGAATACACTCCATGGTTGGATGTATATGGGCCAATGTGCCACGTTCTTCACTATGAAGGCCGCTCCGCACCCCAGGATGACGCCGATTATTCCTCCCGTGATGCTTATCAGTATGGCCTCTATCAGAAATTGCGACAGGATGTCCACTCCTCTGGCTCCTACCGACATGCGTAAGCCTATCTCGCGTGTACGTTCGGTGACGCTGACATACATGATGTTCATGATGCCTATGCCTCCTACCACCAGCGATATGCCGGCAATACAGGCTAGGAGAGTGGTCATCAGGTCGGTCGTGGAGTTGAGCATGGAGCTTAATTCCTGTTGCGAGCGTATGGTGAAGTCGTCCGCGTCTGTGGCACGCAGCTTGTGGGTGCGGCGCAGGATGTTACTCACTTCTTCGGTGGCATAGTCGGTCATGTCCTCGCTCAGGGCCGAGGCGAATATCCCTTCCAGATAGGTCTGTGCCAGCAGCCGTTTCATCACCGTCGTGTAGGGGGCCAGCATGATGTCGTCCTGGTCCATACCCATGGAGTTGTATCCCTTGGCTTTCAGCACGCCTATCACTCTGAAAGGCACCTGGTTGAATCGGATGACCTTCCCTATGGGGGATTGTCCGTCGGGAAACAGATTGTCTACGATGGTCTTTCCTATGACGCATACTTTGGCCGAAACCTGTACGTCGGCTTCGGTGAACATCTCACCTTGGTCAATGGACAGCTGTCTGATTTCCAGGTATTCGGTTCCCACGCCATTCACGCTTGAGGGGTAGTTGTTGTTGCCAGCTATAAGCTGTCCGCTGCTGCTCACGTTGGGGCTGACGGCAGCCAGGAAATTGGTCTCGTTGCGCAATGATTCATAGTCGGTCAGTTTCAGCGTCTGCATTTCGCTGGGATCCATGCGTACGCCTCCTCTCCGTTCTCCTCCAGGATGAATCATGATGATGTTCGACCCCATTTCAGATATTTGTGCCTGTATGCTTTTCTTAGAGCCTTGTCCTATGGCCAGCATGGTGATGACCGACGCCACACCAATGATGATACCCAGCATGGTGAGGAAAGCTCTCAGCTTGTTGTTGGCCAATGCCCTGAGGGCTATTTTGAATAAGTTTGTTCCGTTCATGTTCTTGTTACGAGTTAATGCTTACAGCTTTTTCCAAGGTCTGCATTCCGCCCTGTTCAGTCGTCTGTATTTTTTGGCAGGGCTGCCAGGCCGTCTGCTGCGGAAAGTATGTGGGGATTCAGGATGTCTTCCGTCACATGCCCGTCGCGCAGGCGGATGTTCCGGCTGCTGTATTGTGCTATGTCGGGGTTGTGGGTCACGAAGATGATGGTCCGTCCCTCGGCGTGCAGCTTCTGGAAGAGCACCAGAATTTCGAAAGAGGTGCGCGTGTCCAGATTTCCGGTGGCCTCGTCGGCCAGTATTACCGCCGGATTGTTCACCAGTGCTCTGGCAATGGCCACGCGTTGCATCTGTCCTCCCGACATTTGGTTGGACTTATGTTCCAGCCTGTCGCCCAGCCCTACGGCCATGAGGGCGTCAATGGCACGGCGGCGGCGTTCGGCCGCGCTTACGGCGGGGTTGTACATCAGGGGCAGTTCCACATTTTCCACGGCAGTGGTCTTGGGCAGGAGGTTGTAGTTCTGGAAGACAAAGCCTATTTTCCTGTTGCGCAGTATGGCGCGTTGGGGCTTGGACATGGAGCGTACCGGTATCCCGTCCAGCAGATATTCTCCGCTTGTCGGTGTGTCGAGACATCCCAGAATGTTGAGCAACGTGGACTTTCCTGAGCCGCTGGTACCCATGATGGTGACAAATTCGCCTTCTTTGATGGTGAATGACACGCCGCGCAGTGCGTGTACCGTCTCGTCGCCCACCAGGAAGTTACGTTTGATATTCTGTATTTCGATGACAGTCTTGCTCATTTGGAGGTAGATATGATGACAGTTGTTTCTTTTTGTCAGACTGGATAAGATTTTACAAAAGGGAAATCTTATTCTTTGGCTTTCTCTTTGTCCTTCTTGTCACTTCCCGGAGGGCCAGGCATGAACGGGCTGCGTTCGCTTTGCGCGCTCTCCGTTTCCTGAGCCACTTTCCCGAATTCAGCATCGGCCACAATGGTGGTTCCTTCGCTTATGCCTTCGGTTATTTCGGTATAGGTACCGTTGGTGATGCCGGTCTTGACGGGATGTGCGGTAAAGGTGTTTCCTTCGCGTGTCCATACCTTATGCTCGCTTTGGCAGTCGTTCACTATGGCGTCCTTTCCTACGATAGGTGTTACCGGTTCGAAGCGTAAGGCCTTGCTCGGTACACTCAGCACGTCGTGTCTGTCCAGCGTGTATATGGTGATGTTGGCTGTCAGCCGTGGCTTCAGTTTGAGTTCCGGGTTGGGTGCCGATATGACTACCTCATAGGTTACTACCGTGCTGCTGGACGAGGTGGCGCTTTCACTGTCGCTTGATTCTCCTAAGCGTATCTGGGTCACTTTCCCCTCGAAAGTGTCGTTCGGGTATGCGTCTACGGTAAACTCCACACGTTGGCCTTCGGTCACTCCGCCTATGTCGGCTTCATCCACGTCGGCTACTACCTGCATCTGCGTGAGATCTGCCGCTATGGTGAACAGTGTGGGAGTTTCAAAGCCGGATGCTACGGTTTGTCCTTCTTCCACGTCCTTGCTGATGACAATGCCGTCTATGGGAGCGGTGATTGTGGCATATGACAGGTTGCGTTCCGCTTTTTCCAGGGCGGCGGCGCTGCTGTCGAACGTGCTTTTCGAACGCTGGTAGTTGTAAAGGCTTTCGTCATAATCCGTATCGCTGATGAGCTTCTTCTCATGCAGTACGGCATTGCGCTCATAGGTCTTTTTCTGGTATTCGTATTCGGCCTTGGCTCCGTCATAAGTGGCTTTGGCCGAGGCCAGATCGCTTTGCAGGGTGACCTTGTCCATTTCGGCGATGAGCTGTCCGGCTTTTACTACCGTATTGTAATCGACGTAAATATTGTCTATGATGCCGCTTACCTGCGTTCCCACTTCGACTTCCGTCACCGGCTCAATGGTGCCTGTGGCGGTTACGAAGTTTGATATGTCCTGTCTGCTGACGGTGGCCATCTCATATTCCACCTCCTGTTTCTTTCCGCTTTTGCCAAAAATCCAGATGGCGGCACCGGCCACGATGGCTACGATGACAATGGCGGCAATGATTCTTTTGGTCTTCATATATTTATGTAAGGGTTAAGTGACTGTTTTTACATGATGTGTGGCTTTTGTTACAACACAAATTTTTCTCCTTGGTAGAAGCGCAGGAGTCCCGCATTGAGCAATGCCATGTATTTGGCTTGTAGAAGGGATTGTCTGGCACTGAGCAGGTTGTTCTTTTCGGTTATCAGTTCTACCGTGTTTTTCATGCCTACGTTGAACTGTTCGCTTACCAAATCGTAGCTGGCTTGTGCGCTTTTCACTTGTTGCTGGGCGGCCACATATTGTTTCTGGGCGCTGTTGGCGTCAAGCCAGAAACCTTCTATGGTTCTGTATAGTTCTTTTTGGAGGTCGAGCAAGTCCAGCATGCTGGTCTGTTTTTGCAGCTTGGCTTTGTTTACGGCACTCTTTGTCTGCCTGCGGTCGAATATGGGGATGCTCAGGGTGACTCCCAGCGAGTTGTTCCAGTTTTGTTTTATCTGTTCGCTGAAGCTGAAGTCGTTTCCGTTGGCGTTCGTGCTTCCTATGCCTGCACTCAGGCTGACGGACGGTATGTATCCGGACTTGGCCGACTTGATGCTGAGTTCTGAGGCTTCTATGTTCAGCTGTCCCGACTCTATTTCCGGCCTCAGGCTGAGCGCCGTGCGGAATACGTCATCTTTCTGCGGAAGGGGGACCAACACATCGGCATCGTCCAGTTCGGGGATTGACAGTTCCATCTCGTAGCTTCCGTCCAGTTCCAGCAGTTGTTTCAGTTGTAGTTTGTAATCTTGCAGGGTGGCTTGTGCCGTTACCAGCTGATAGTTGTCCGTGCTTACCTGCGATTCAAGTTGTGCCAGGTCTGCGGGAGCCAGACTTCCGGCCTTGAGCAGTTCCTTGCCCCGTTCGTACTGTGCCTGACTCACTTGGAGTGTACCCTCGTTTATCTTGACCGCTTCGGCGGCATAGAGGATTTGCATGTACGTCTGCATAATGCTTTCTTCTATGCTGTTCTCGCTCTCGGCAATGTCCAGCTGTGCTATCCTGTTGTTCAGCTTCTGTTGCTTTATGGCGTTCAGTCTGCTGCCTCCGTTGTAAAGGGTCCAGTTGGCGTCTATGCCGTAAGTGCCGTTATACGAGGTCTTGCTTTGGCTGGTGGTGATGTTGTCTCCGCTGATGATGGTGCCGTTGTTGGTGTTCGGACGGTTTACTATGCGTTGGCTGACGCTTGCGTTCAGACTGGGGAACAAATCGGCCTTTGCGCTTTTCACATCTTCTTCTGTGCTTTGTGCGTTGATGCGGTTACGCCGGATGGTGATATTGTGTTCCAGTGCGTAGTCTATGCACGATTGCAGGGTCCATTGTTGCGGCAGGCTGTCTGTCACGGTTTCCTGCCGCGTTTCTTTTTGTGGCGTGCTGTCGCTCTCTGGCGATTGTGCGTATAGGCTTATGCTCTCAGCCGCACATAACATCAGGATGAACAGTTTTTCTGTTTTCTTCATATCCTTGTTCTGAATTTGTTTTCAACTTACTGACTTTTTGCCTTAGTTGCCGCAAAAGTAACGAGACCGGTACTTCTCTGCAAGACAGATGGAAAATGGGAACATTTTTGCCGCCGGATTACTTTTTCTTACCGACAGAACATGCTTCTCCCATTTGTCCGTTTCCTGTGCTTTTTAACAGTACCGTTGAGGGGTTTGTCTTTTTGTCGGCCAGAGGCTTCCGTTGCTTTCATAGAGATGTTAAAACGCCCATAATGCTGACACACCCTTTCCGGGAAAGGTCTGTTCAAGAAAGAAGGAATGAATATTTATGCGAAAGCCATTGCATATTTATGCAGAAAAAGCCCCGATTCGGGATGTCTGATGAATATTTATGCATTTGTCTCCCGACAAGAAAGCGGTAAAAGCCGGACGGATAACCTGTTGTCCGTCGGCTGGTGACCTGTTATCCGTCTGCTGGGCATATATTATCTGTCGGCAAACAAGCCTCTGGCAGGTTTTCTTGAGAGAAAAACGTGTTTTTTCTCCATATTTTGAACGAATGCGAAGTGTTAAAATATGAACGTAATATGCTATGCCACAGATAAAAATGTCGGAAAATCCCGAAAATGCCTGCATCCTTTCCCACCAAGCTTCCGTCTGTCCGGAAATACGCGATTCTCCGTGTTAAAGGAAAGCAAAGTGTCAGATTGTTATTTCTGGCAGCGTCCGTCGGAAGAGAGAATGGTGGTTTTCTGTGTCGGCACAAGGCTTCCCAAAACAGCTCCTGGATGAAAAAAAACGTACCGACAGCATATTTTGGAGACTTTTCTTTGGCTCAAAGCTTAAAGTCTCGCTATATTTGTGGTCAGGTGTTATAACCTGCATGAATGTTCTTTTTGACTGGTTTCCGGACCTGTGTGAATCTCAAGCTTTTTTGGATTATGACTATATCTTTCGTTAATATATGGCGCTTTTATCGTGACGGGTTCCGCAATATGACATGGGGACGTGTGTTGTGGCTCATTATCCTGCTGAAGCTGTTCGTCCTTTTTGCGGTGCTCCGCCTGTTTTTCTTTCCCGATTACATAGACCGTGTGGCCGGAGACAACGGGGAAAGCTATGTGAGTGGCGAACTGATAGACCGTGCGGCGGAATAGCCGGTGTCCTTTGATTTTGTTTTTTTGTTATATAATCAATCTTTTATCTCTATGTTGGATCATATAGACACTTCACTTATCGATTGGTCAAGAGCACAGTTTGCCTTGACTGCTATCTATCATTGGATTTTTGTACCGTTGACATTGGGACTGGCGGTCATTATGGGTATTATGGAGACGGTCTATTACCGTACCAAGGACGTATTCTGGAAGCGTACGGCCCAGTTCTGGATGAAACTGTTCGGCATCAATTTTGCCGTCGGTGTGGCTACCGGACTGATTCTGGAGTTTGAGTTCGGTACGAACTGGAGCAACTACAGCTGGTTTGTTGGCGACATTTTCGGCGCTCCTTTGGCCATAGAAGGCATATTGGCCTTTTTTATGGAAGCTACGTTCATCGCTGTGATGTTTTTCGGGTGGGACAAGGTGAGCCGCCGGTTCCATCTTGCTTCTACCTGGCTTACAGGCATAGGCGCCACACTGTCGGCCTGGTGGATATTGGTGGCCAATGCCTGGATGCAGAATCCGGTAGGCATGCGCTTCAATCCGGACACCGCACGCAATGAGATGGTGGATTTTCTGGCTGTGGCCACCTCGCCTATGGCTGTCAACAAGTTCTTTCATGCCGTGTTGTCCGGTTGGGTACTTGGAGCCGTGTTCGTGGTAGGTGTGGGATGCTGGTACCTGTGGAAAAAACGCGAGAGCCGTTTTGCCATAAGCAGCATCAGGGTAGGAGCCTGTGTGGGGTTGGCGGCTGCTGTGCTGTCGGCCTGGACAGGCGACGGCTCAGCTTATCAGGTAGCTCAGAAACAACCGATGAAGCTGGCGGCCATGGAGGGCCTTTATGAAGGGGAGAAGGGCGCAGGCTTGGTGGCTCTCGGCATACTGAATCCGGACAAACAAACTTCTGACGACGGTGAGCGGCCTTTCCTGTTCAGAATGGAGATACCCAAGATGTTGTCTTTGCTGGCCGAGAGGAAAGCCGACGCTTTTGTGCCGGGAATTAATGACCTGCTGCAGGGCGGGTATACACTGCAGGACGGAAGCGTCGCGCTGTCCGCACAGGAAAAGATAACACGTGGCAAGGCGGCAATTTCTGCTTTTGCGGATTATAGGATGGCCAAGGAAAGCGGCGACGAGCGACTGGCCGAGGAATCCGCGCGTGTGTTGGAGGAAAACATGCCGTATTTTGGCTATGGCTATATTAAGGATGTGAACGAGCTGGTGCCGGACGTCCCGCTGACTTTCTATATGTTCCGGATTATGGTGGTTCTGGGCGGCTATTTCATCTTGTTCTTTGCCCTTGTGCTGTTCTTTGCCTACAAGAAAAATCTTGCCCGCGCGCACTGGCTGCAATGGGTGGCCATGTGGACCATTCCCTTGGGTTATCTGGCCGGGCAGGCAGGATGGGTGGTTGCCGAATGCGGACGCCAGCCTTGGACTATACAGGATATGTTGCCTACGTGTGCCGCCATATCCAAGCTTGAGGTAGGGTCGGTGCAGACCACTTTCTTCCTGTTCCTTATCCTGTTTACCATCATGCTGGTGGCCGAGGTGAGGATTATGCTGAAGGCCATACGCAAAGGTCCGGAATTGTCTTGAGATATTATGAATAGTTTCGTTTTTATTAAAAAATATCTGCCTGTATATGAATAGCTATATTTTTCTTCAACATTATTGGTGGTTTGTCGTTTCCCTGTTAGGGGGACTGTTGGTTTTCCTGTTGTTTGTACAGGGGGGCAACTCTTTGTTGTTCTGTTTGGGGAAGACGGAAGAGGAAAGGAAAATGATGGTCAATTCCACTGGACGTAAATGGGAGTTCACCTTTACTACGCTGGTCACTTTCGGAGGTGCGTTCTTCGCTTCCTTCCCATTGTTCTACAGTACCAGCTTCGGCGGAGCTTATTGGCTGTGGATGCTTATCCTGTTCAGCTTTGTGCTGCAGGCCGTAAGCTATGAGTTTCAGTCCAAGGCAGGCAATCTGCTGGGCAAGAACACATATCGCGGCTTCCTGGTGGCCAATGGGATAATAGGCCCTGTATTGTTGGGCGGAGCGGTGGCTACGTTCTTTACCGGCTCGGCATTCGTTATAGATAAGGGGAACATGACAGATACGGTGATGCCGGTCATAAGCCGTTGGGCCAATGCCGGTCACGGTCTGGACGCATTGCTTGATGTGTGGAATGTGGTGTTGGGCATAGCCGTGTTCTTTCTGGCCCGTGTGTTGGGGCTGCTTTATTTCATCAACAACATATCCGATGACTTGCTGGTGGCCCGCTGTCGCAGGATGGTGATGCCCAACGCCTTGTTTTTCCTGCTGTTCTTCCTGGCTTTCCTTGTGCGCACGTTGGTGTCCGAAGGCTATGCGGTAAATCCGGCGACAGAGGAAATCTATATGGAGCCATATAAGTACCTGCACAATTTTCTGGCCATGCCGTGGGTTCTGGTCCTGTTCCTTATCGGAGTGGGCGGAGTACTCTGGGGCATAGGCTGTACTTTGTTGCGCCCGGCCTTTGACAAAGGCATATGGTTTGCCGGTACGGGTACGGTGCTGACGGTACTCTCTCTCTTGCTTGTGGCCGGATACAACCATACGGCCTATTATCCTTCTACGGCCGACATCCAAAGCTCGCTCACACTGTCCAACAGCTGTTCGAGCCAGTTTACGTTGAAGGTCATGGCTTACGTATCCATATTGGTGCCGTTTGTGCTGGCCTATATATTTTATGCCTGGAGGAGTATTGACAGGCGCAAGATCAATGCCGAGGAGATGCGTAAAAACGAACATACCTATTGATGTTATGAAGCGATACATGTTGTTATGCCTTCTGTGGTGGGTGTCCTGTGCCATCCAGGCACAGGTGGATGAGGTGAATCATCCGAAGCGCGAGTTCAGAGGCGCATGGATGCAGGTGGTGAACGGCCAGTATAAGGGGTTGCCTACAGACAGTGTCAAGCGGAAGCTGAGAAACGAGCTGGATTTGCTGCGCGAAGCCGGCATCAATGCCGTCATATTCCAGGTAAGACCGGAAGCCGATGCCTTGTATAACTCACGGCTGGAGCCATGGAGCCGCCACCTTACGGGGAAGCAGGGACAGATGCCCCGTCCGTACTGGGATCCCATGGAGTTCATGATAGATGAATGCCATAAGCGGGGCATGGAGTTCCATGCCTGGGTCAATCCTTATAGAGCAAAGACCTCCCTATCGGTCACGCTGGACAGCCTGCACGTCTACAATATCCATCCCGAATGGTTTGTCACTTACGGGAACCAGTTGTATTTTGATCCGGGACTGCCGGAAAGCAGGCATCACATCTGTATGGTAGTAAGTGATATCGTGCTCCGTTATGACGTGGATGGCATACATATGGACGATTATTTTTATCCTTATCCCATTGCAGGGCTGAGCTTTCCCGATGACGGGAGCTTCCGCCGTTATGGAAAGGGCTTTGACAGCAGGGACGACTGGAGACGTCATAACGTGAATCTGCTTATAGAGCAGCTGCACGATACCATCGGTTCCATCAAACCTTGGGTGAAGTTCGGCGTGTCGCCTTTCGGCATATACCGTAACCAGTCCAGCGATCCGTTGGGCAGCCGTACCAGCGGGTTGCAGAACTACGACGACCTGTATGCGGACGTGCTGTTGTGGGCCAGGAACGGGTGGGTGGATTATCTCATCCCGCAGATATATTGGGAAATAGGCCATCCGGTGGCAGACTATGATACCTTGGTCCGATGGTGGGCACTGCATTCGGAGAACCGTCCGCTGTTCATCGGGCAGTCCGTGCAGAACACGGTGGAGCATGCCGATCCGGATAACCCGCACGTCAACCAGCTGCCGCGCAAAATGGCATTGCAACGTTCCTTCCAGAGTATAAAAGGAAGCTGTCAATGGTATGCGGGTGCTGTGGTGCAGAACATGGGACGGTACAGGGACGCGCTTATGACCGGATACCACAAATATCCGGCTCTGCCTCCGGTCTTTGATTTCATAGACAACACTCCTCCCCGTAAAGTGCGTAAGGTAAAGGACGTATGGACATCGGACGGTCCCGTATTGTTCTGGACTCCTCCCAAGTATAAGGATGAGATGGATCGTGCCGTGCTTTACGTTGTCTATCGGTTTGCCCATAAGGAGAAGGTTGATCTGGACAATCCCTCGCATATAGTGGCGGTGACCCGCGATACATTCTACCCTCTGCCCTACGGCGACGGAAAGACAAAATACCGTTATGTGGTCACTGCTCTTGACCGTCTGCATAATGAATCAAAGGGCGTGAAGAAGACCGTCAGGCTTTGACGTCATCCTGCTTTATCCGTAAGCACATCATCGGTGGATGATGTCTGCTCCGGCCGGAGGAATCATACGGATTTCTGCTGTCAGTACAGCAGGAATCCGGCCACCCCGCACAGTACAATCATCAGTATGGGGTTCACTTTGAACTTATGGGTGCCTATGAAGGCTGCGGCAAAGATGGCGCAACTCAGGATGAACGAGCGGGTGTCATCGGTAGGGGAGCCGAAGTTCTCCGCGTTCATCAGTACCAGAGCTGCCGATGCCAGCAGTCCTACTACGGCAGGTCTGAGACCTGAGAATACGGCTTCCACGGCCGGATGTTTCCGGTATTTCAGAAAGAACCGGCTGATGGTAAGCATCAGTATGAACGACGGCAGTACCACGGCGAATGTGGCTATGACGGACCCCCACACATTTCCCGTAGCCGTGAATCCAACATAGGTGGCCGAGTTGATGCCTATGGGCCCGGGTGTCATCTGGCTTATGGCCACAATGTCGGTGAATTCCTGGGGAGTGAGCCAGCCGTATCGGGTGACGACCTCGCCTTGAATCATGGAGAGCATGGCATATCCTCCGCCGAATCCGAACAGTCCTATCTTGAAGAAGGTGTAAAACAATTGTAGGTATATCATGTTGGTGGGTAAATGTTTTTCTTTTCCGTACGTTGCGGATGTTATTGTGGTTTGGTGGTGTTGTTTTTCATCTTTATCCGGCCCCAGATGTATCCTCCTGTTCCGGCAGCTATGATAATCCAGATGGGCGAGAATCCCAAGAGCCATATGAGCAGAGCCGATACCACCGGTATCCATAAGTTGCTCCGGTCTATCTTTGCCGATTTGGCCATACTGAATGTAGGGGCGGCTATCAGCGCGACGACTGCCGGACGTATGCCTTTGAAGATGCGTTCGATGACGGTGTTGTCCTTGAAGCTATGGAAGAACAAGGCTATGGCCAATATGATAAGGAATGAGGGCAATACCGTGCCCAGTGCAGTGATTATGCTTCCGCGTATGCCTTTCAACCTGTAGCCTATGAAGATGGATATGTTCACTGCCAATATTCCCGGCGAGGTCTGTGAGATGGCCAGCAGGTCTATGAAATCGTCTTTGGCTATCCATTTGCGCTTGTTCACCACTTCTTCCTCTATCAGGGGAACCATGGCGTATCCTCCTCCTATGGTGAACATGCCTATCTTGAAGAAGATGGAGAATGCCTGTAGATAAAAGTTCATGTCGTTGGAGTTGATAATGTAAGACTTATATGGGAGTGGCAACGGAAAGCCCCTGCATCCAGCCCTTGAGGGAGGGAACAGGTGCAGGGGCTTGGTCCTGTATGTGCCACGTGGGCTTGTCCTTGGAAGGTCAGCGCGTCTTGTCTTCAATCCATTTGCGCGCATTGACGAAGGCCTCAATCCATGGAGTCACTTCATCGTGTCTGCGTGCGGTAGGGTAATAAGCGTTCTGCCACGGGAATATGGCCCGTTCCAGATGAGGCATGATGGCCAGATGCCTTCCGTCCGCGCTGGCTATGGCGGCAGTGGAGTAGTCTGAGCCGTTAGGATTGCCCGGATATTCATCATAGGTGTATTTCGCCACAATATTGTAGCTGTCTTCTCCGCAGGGCAGTGAGAATTTGCCTTCTCCGTGTGCCACCCATATGCCCAGTTTGCTGCCGCTCAACGATTCGAACATTACGCTTCGGTTTGTCGGTATGGTGACGCTGAGGAAGCGGCTTTCGAACTTGTGTGAGTCATTGTGCAGCATGTGGCCCCTTTGTTTGAGCTCCGGATTGATGAGGTTCAGTTCCATCATGAGCTGGCATCCGTTGCAGACACCCAACGACAGGGTGTCTTTCCGCGCATAGAACTTGTCTATGGCTTCTTTGGCTTTGGGGTTGAACAGGAAGGCTCCCGCCCATCCTTTGGCCGATCCAAGTACGTCCGAATTGGAGAATCCTCCGCAGAACACTATCATGTTCACGTCCTCCAATGTCTCCCGTCCGCTTATCAGATCGGTCATGGTCACGTCTTTCACGTCAAATCCGGCAAGGTAAAGTGAATAGGCCATCTCACGTTCTCCATTGGTGCCTTTTTCACGTATGATTGCCGCTTTTATGCCTGAAGGTGTGCGGCGTTCGGCACTTATGCCATATTGTGCCATTTTGCCGGTAAATTCGGGCAAGAATGCCAGATCCATAGGCTGCATCTTGTAGTTTTCATAGCGTTTTTTGGCGCATCCGTTCAGACTTTGTTTGCGGTCAAGCAGGTAAGAGGTAGAGTACCACACATCACGCATGAAGTCTATGCCGATTTGATACGTAGCCCCATCTTTGTCTATCAGGATATGTCTTTCTTCCGTCGGTTTTCCCAATTTTACATAACCTACGCCGGCTTCGTCCAATATCTCCTTGACTTCGTCCTTATGTTTGTTGCTCACCTGGATTACGACACCTGGATTCTCGGCGAAAAGTATTTTCACCATATCGTTTTCCTTGAACTTGTCAAGACTGATTTCCAGACCGCCTTCCATGTTGGAGAAGCACATTTCAAGCAGGCAGGTGATGAGTCCTCCGGCTGAAATGTCGTGTCCGGCCATTATCAGTCCTTTGTTTACCAGTTCCTGTATGGCAAGGAATGCGCTCCTGAAGTATTCGGCATCTTTCACGGTAGGTACTTCGCTGCCCACTTTCCCCATGGTCTGTGCGAAGGCCGACCCTCCCAGATGCATGCTGTCATAGCTGAAGTCTATGTGGTAGAGTGTGGACTTGTGGTCATTCACCAGTACGGGCGACACAACCTTTCTCACATCGCTGACTTCTCCTCCAGCCGATACGATTACCGTGCCCGGCGCTATGACTTTCTTTCCATCGGGATACTTTTGTGTCATGGACAGAGAGTCTTTTCCGGTAGGTACATTGATTTGTAGTGTACGGCAGAAGTCGCTCAGTGCTTTTACCGCTTCATACAGGCGTGCGTCCTCCCCTTCCTGTGAGCGGCAAGGCCACATCCAGTTTGCGGAGAGAGACAGGCTGTCCATACCGTCGGCTAACGGAGCCCACACTATATTGGTCAGTGCCTCGGCTACGGAGAGTATGGAGCCGGCTTTGGAATCGGCCAAGGCAGCTTGTGGCGCATGTCCCAGTGAGGTGGCTATGCCTTTCTTTCCTCTGTAGTCCAGTGCCACCACTCCGCAGTCGCTCAAAGGCAGTTGCAGTTCTCCCACACATTGCTGACGTGCGATTTTGCCCGTTACGGAACGGTCCACTTTATTGGTCAGCCAGTCTTTGCAGGCCACGGCCTCAAGCTGGAGCACGTTGGCTATGTATTCTTGCAACTTGCTTGTTTCGTAAGTGGGCATGGAGTAGTGGTGTTCCACTGTATTGTCCACCATATAAGTCTTGGGCGATGAGCCGAACATCTGGTCTACGGCCAGGTCGAAAGGTCTTACTCCGTCAGCCTGCTGGAAGGCAAAGCGGTGGTCGCCTGTTGTCTCACCCACCACATACATTGGTGCCCGTTCGCGTTCGGCAATCTTGGCGACGTGTTCAATGGCGGCTTCCTTGATGAGCAGTCCCATGCGTTCCTGGCTTTCGTTGGCTATGATTTCCTTGGCGGAAAGGGTCTTGTCGCCTATGGGCAGTTTGCTCATGTCTATCAGTCCTCCGCAGTCTTCCACCAGTTCGGACAGGCAGTTCACGTGTCCGGCGGATCCATGGTCATGGATGGATACTACGGGATTGGTGTCTTCTTCGCATAAGGCGCGTACCACGTTGTATACACGTTTCTGCATTTCGGCGTTTGCACGTTGTACGGCATTCAGTTCTATGCCCGATGAATAGCGTCCTGTGTCAACAGACGATACGGAGCCTCCACCCAGTCCGATGCGGTAGTTGTCGCCGCCCATTACCACAATCTTGTTTCCGGTTTCGGGCTTGCCTTTCAGACAGTCGCGCTGTGTGCCGTATCCTACACCGCCTGCCAGCATGATGACCTTGTCATATCCGTAGAATGTGTCTTCCGGTTTTTCCTGATGCTCAAAGGTGAGTACCGACCCGCATATCAGCGGTTGTCCGAATTTGTTGCCGAAGTCGCTTGCTCCGTTCGATGCTTTGATAAGGATTTGTTCCGGAGTCTGGTACAGCCACTTGCGCACGGGCAGAATCTCTTCCCACGGTCTGCCTTCCTCACAGCGTGGATAGGAAGTCATATAGACGGCTGTACCTGCCAGTGGCCAGGAGCCTTTTCCGCCTCCCATGCGGTCGCGTATTTCTCCTCCTGTTCCGGTGGACGCTCCGTTGAAGGGTTCCACTGTGGTAGGGAAGTTGTGGGTTTCAGCTTTAAGCGATATGACGCTTTTTATATCCTTTATGATGAAGTAGTCGGGTTTGGAGTGGTCGGCCGGGGCGAATTGTTCTATTACCGGTCCTTCGGCAAAAGCCACGTTGTCCTTATAGGCCGATATGATTTTGTTGGGGTGCTCCTGTGTGGTCTTTTTTATCATTTGGAACAGCGATGATGGCTGTTCCACTCCGTCTATGATGAACGTTCCTCCGAAGATTTTATGGCGGCAGTGCTCGGAGTTTATCTGGGCGAAGCCAAACACTTCACTGTCCGTCAGCAGTCTTCCCAAGTCCTTTTCCACTTTTTTCAGGTAGGCAATCTCTTCTTCGGACAGAGCAAGTCCTTCTTGCTCGTTGTAAGCTTCAAGGTCTTCGATGTAGACTATTGGAGCTGGCTTGTGGTTTGTGGTGAATACGCCTTGGTCCAGTCCGTCATACATGCGTTGCAGCATGGGGTCATATTCGGCTTTTTCGTCTTTTACAGGGAAATATTCCTCTATACGTTCCACGCCTTTCAGTCCCATGTTCTGTGTTATTTCCACGGCATTGGTACTCCACGGGGTAATCATTTCGCGTCGCGGTCCTACGAAATATCCTTTCAGTTGGTCTTCGTTTTCGGACTTGGCGTCTCCAAAAAGCCAGCAGAGCTTGTCTATGTCTGCTTGGGAAGGCGTTTGCTCGCATTGGACGGCTATCACGCTTTTCTGAGATGTTCTGAAAAAGAGAATCATATCTTTGTAGTTTTAGTATATTGTGTACACAGAGTAGTCGGTTTTGCGGTGCAAAGATAACGAATCTAATTCTTATCGGTGTTGCATGTCGGGGACTAATGTTAGCAGAGCCGGGTTAATTTTCCTAAGAGTCTGTTCTAATTTTTGTCCGATACTGGTTTTGGGGCGTTTTCCCGAGGTAAGAGACCGGGAAAAAGACTTGGAACAGGCAGGGTGAGAATCTTGGAAAGGAAAAATTAAGGGGCTCTGAATTCCCGTACAGGCATTTATTCCGGTTCTATGTCGCCTTGCGAGGGTAGAGGCTTCCAGCCTTCACCGAAGGTGTCGTAAGCATCCGTCACTACGACAAAAGCTCTGGGATTCACTTCTTTTATTTTCATTTTCAGGTCATTAACCTCTTTGTAGCTTACTACCAGAAACAGCATTTCCTTGTCTTTTCCGGTGTAAAGTCCGCTGCTTTTGATATAGGTGGCCGAGCGGTCAAGGTCTTGCAGAATGTATTTGTGCAGTTCGGTCATGCGGCTGTCGCTGATGACAAACATCAGCTTGTCATTTTTCGAGCCGTTGATGACAAAGGCTATCACTCTGGAGGTGATGAATATGGCGATGAGGGAGTAGAGTGAAAGGTAAAGGGCAGGTTGACCCGTGTCTTCGGCATTACCCAGCCCGAAGCCTATCACGGCCAGTCCGAAGCATACCACCGTGGCGTCAACCAGCAATATGGCACGCGAGAAGCGGATGCGGGCATATTTCTGCAGGATCATGGCCACAATGTCGCTTCCGCCGGTGGTGGCTTGGTTGCGCACTACCAGACCGCTTCCCAGACCGATAAGTACGGCTCCCATGATGCTGGTGAGCATAAGATGCTGGCTCATGTCCAGACAGCCGCCCAGCAGCAGTGACGGATCCAGCTGTTGTAAGGCCTCGCGTGTAGGATAGGACAGGGTGGAGAGCACGTTCATGAAAAGCGGTGTGATGAGGGCAGCCACAATGGTGCGTATGCCCAGTTTGGCTCCCAGTAGCAATACGGACAGAATGAGCAGGGGGACGTCAAACATGTAGCCAAAGGTGCCCACCTGTATGGTGGGGAACAGATTGTGCAGCACGATGCTGGCTCCGTAGACACCTCCGGGTACAATACTGTAAGGGTTGATGAAATAGACAAATCCTACAGCCACTATAAAACAACCGGCCACTATTTTTATCCAGGCGGACAATGCGTTCTTGTTCATGTGAGAGTGAAGTTTGGTCTGTAAGGCAAAGATAACGTTTTTCTGCCATATATTCCAATATTCCGCCTTATTTTTATGTATGTTCCGCCCGGATGGCGCATGTCGCAGGCTACGTCTTACATTTTGCTCTTTTCCGTGAGTCGGACAATGGGAGAACAGAAAAGGACGCGGACGACAAGAACTTGTGACGGAAGAGGGGAGGGGGAGGTTTCCGTCTGTCAAGTCTGCAGTATCCGCGTCCGGAATAACTAAGAAGCTGTTTTGATTTTATTCCGGCAATTTTCTAAAGAAGATTTTCAAGGATTTTTCCCTGTCCTTATGAGGAGTATAGCGGGCTATGTGACGAATAAGGACAGGGAAAAAGACCGGAAAGGGCTTTAGAAAAGCCGGATGAGATTTTATTGAATAAAATCAAAACAGCTTCTAAGTTAAGGTGTCGTCAGAGCCCGGCCGTCATTTCAGCACGCCCAGTTCCTTGCCTACTTTTATAAAGGCTTCGATGCATTTGTCCAGATGTACTTTTTCGTGTCCGGCCGAAAGCTGTACTCTTATGCGGGCTTCTCCTTTGGGCACCACCGGATAATAGAAGCCTGTGACATATATTCCCTCTTCCTGCATGCGTGAGGCATATATTTGCGACAGCTTGGCGTCATAAAGCATTACGGCGCAGATGGCACTTTGTGTGGGCTTTATGTCAAATCCGGCTTGCGTCATTTTATCGCGGAAATAGTTTACGTTTTCCACCAGCTTGTCGTGCAGGGTGTTGCTCTCCTTCAGCATGCGGAACACTTCCAGACTGGCTCCTATTACAGCTGGAGCTACGGAGTTGGAGAACAGGTAAGGACGGCTGCGCTGGCGCAGCAGGTCTATGATTTCTTTGCGTCCGGTGGTAAATCCTCCCATAGCTCCTCCAAAAGCCTTGCCCAGTGTGCCGGTATAGATGTCGATGCGTCCGTAGGCATTGTACAGTTCGCTTACGCCGTGTCCTGTGGCTCCTACCACGCCGGCCGAGTGCGACTCGTCTACCATGACCAGTGAGTCATATTTCTCGGCCAGGTCGCATATGCGGTCAATAGGCGCCACATTTCCATCCATGGAGAACACGCCGTCTGTCACTACGATGCGGAATCTTTGTGCTTGGGCTTCTTGCAGGCATTTCTCCAGTTCGTCCATGTTGGCGTTGGCGTAACGGTAACGCTTGGCCTTGCACAGACGTACCCCGTCAATGATGGAAGCGTGGTTCAGCGCGTCGCTTATGATGGCGTCCTGTTCTGTCAGCAGCGGTTCGAATACACCTCCGTTGGCGTCGAAGCATGCGGCGTAGAGAATGGTGTCTTCCGTATGGAAATAGTCTGATATGGCGGCTTCCAGTTCTTTATGTATGTCTTGTGTGCCGCATATGAAGCGCACGGAGGACATGCCGTATCCACGCTTTTCCATCATATGCTGGGCGGCTTTTATCAGACGGGGATTGTCCGAAAGGCCCAGATAGTTGTTTGCACAGAAGTTCAATACCGGTTTGCCTCCTACGGATATTACGGCTCTTTGCGGACTTTCTATGATTCTTTCTTCTTTATACAGTCCTGCTTCTTTTATCTCTTCCAGTGTCTGGGTGAGATGGTCTTTCATTTTACCATACATGTTTTTTGTCTCCTATCCTTTTTGTTTTGGTTAATTGAAAAAGGGGCGTATGGGAGCTGTGTGTTCCATCGTTTCCTTATCTGCAAAGGACGCGTTTTTTTTTCATAAAAACAATAGGTCAGGAGTTACCGGTCCTTATTTTTTTCTTCCGCCTCGTCATCTGTCGGCTTTTTGTTTTGCTCAGGCTGGATGGGCTGTGGCCTTGCCTGTATGGCGGAATGTAGGGTAGAAATGCTTTTCTATCTATATGTTGTTGTATTACAGCGGCTTGGTGTGGACGGAATCACCGTATCCTGTGTGTGGGTCCGCACCATGGTGCGGACGGGTCTACAGCTTTCTGCGGATGGGTTCGCATCGGGCTGTGTATGGGTTTACACCGACCGGCGAATGCCGTGCCGTACTTTCTTGCCGGGCTCTCCTTTCCAGGCTTCCGGTAAAAGCTGTGCTGCTCTGAGCATTTTTGCAGGTTGGCGAAATCAATTAATAAAAATAAGGTGTATATTTGCGCACAGTTTGACATCAGGTTTAAAAAAACAGCAAGACAATGAAAAATATTCTGGTTATCGGCTCTACAGGCCAAATAGGTTCTGAACTGACAATGGAACTGCGCAAGCGTTATGGCAATGGACATGTGATTGCCGGATATATAATGGGTGCGGAACCCAAAGGCGAACTGAAAGAATCGGGACCTTCGGAAATTGCCAATGTGACGGACCGTCAGTCGTTGGAACTGGCTGTGAAGAAGTATAATGTGGATACCATATACAATCTGGCAGCCTTACTTTCTGTAGTGGCTGAGAGCCGTCCTTCCATGGCGTGGAAAATAGGCATTGACGGACTGTGGAACGTGCTGGAGGTAGCTCGCGAGTACAAGTGCGCTGTCTTTACGCCCAGTTCTATCGGGTCGTTCGGTATGGACACTCCCCACGTGATGACTCCGCAGGACACCATACAGCGTCCGCGTACCATGTATGGCATCACCAAAGTGACTACCGAACTGTTGAGCGATTACTATTTCCTGAAGTATGGGGTCGACACCCGTGCGGTGAGGTTTCCCGGCATCATCTCCAATGTCACGCCTCCCGGAGGTGGTACTACCGACTATGCGGTAGACATATACTACTCCGCTGTGCGAAGGCAAAAGTTTGTATGTCCCATAAAGCCCGGCACTCTTATGGATATGATGTACATGCCTGATGCCCTGAATGCGGCCATATCGCTTATGGAGGCCGACCCGGCAAGGCTGATACACCGTAACGCTTTCAACATAACTGCCATGAGCTTTGCTCCTGAAACCATATATGACGAGATAAAGAAGCATGTGCCCGATTTCGAAATGGTATATGAGGTAGATCCGTTGAAACAGAGCATAGCCGACAGTTGGCCCGACTGTATGGACGATTCCTGCGCACGTCGGGAATGGGACTGGAAACCTACTTATGACTTGGCTTCGATGACTGTGGATATGCTGGACAAACTGTCAAAGAAACTGAAGGTGGAGTGAAAATGAAAAGGACAGTGGCGGGAATGCTGGCGGTGTTGCTGCTGGTAGCCTGCAATGCGGACAAGCGAGGAAATAAGGTCGAACCTTTCGCCTCACTTACACGGCAGATAGATTCTGTGGCGGCACACCATGACACGCTGACCCTTGAAGAGCCGCAGGAAGAAATGGAACCCAAACCCATTCAGGCTGACGAACTGTTCTCCGACTTTATCTTCAGCTATGCTACCGACGACAGGCTGCAACGCCAGCGGACAAGATTTCCCTTACCTTATTATAAAGGGGACATTCCGCTGAAGATAGGAAAGGAAGAATGGAAGCACGATTCGCTCTTTGCCGACCAGAGCTATTATACTTTGCTCTTTGACAACGAAGAGGATATGGACATGATAGGCGACACCGTGCCTGCCTCGGTACAGGTAGAGTGGATTTTCCTGAAAAGCAAGGAGGTGAAAAGATACTACTTTGAGTGCATTAAGGGCATGTGGATGCTTGAGGCCATCAATCTGAGGCCGATGGAAAAAGGAGAGGAAGAAAGCTTCGTGGAATTTTATGAGCGTTTCGCTTCCGACAGTGTTTTCCAGCGCCGTCATCTGGCTACGCCATTGAAGTTTGTCACTCTTGATCCCGACGATGAGTTCTCCATTCTGGAGACCACGCTTGATGTGGACCAATGGTTCGCTTTCCGTCCCATATTGCCTGCAGACAAGCTGTCCAACATAAACTACGGGCAGAAGAATGAAGACCTTTCTGATTCGAAGATTCTTAAGGTGAACGGAATAGGCAACGGCTATTCCAATATTTTCTATTTCAGGAAAAGGGGAGGGGAGTGGAAGATGTATAAATACGAAGATACCAGCATCTGACTCCTGTCATACCCGGAAGTTCCTTTTTGTATTTAGTGTTTTATTAATCGAACGTTTATATGAGTGTGGAAGTCCGTCCAGACAGTTCCCTAAAGCCTTACAATACGTTCGGCATTGAGACCACCGCAGCGTTTTTGGTAGAGTATGATACCGAAGAAGACCTTCTGGACATGTGCGAATCGGGAGGGATGACCTTGCCTTGGCTTCATGTCGGTGCCGGAAGTAACTTGCTTTTTACCCGTCCCTTTCCGGGCATGGTGTTCCATTCGCGCATACGAGACATTGAAGTGGTGAGGGAGACCGCCGATGACGTGCTGTTGCGTGTCGGAGGCGGAGTGATATGGGATGAGTTTGTGGCTCATTGCGTGCGTAACGGATGGTATGGGGTGGAAAACCTGTCGCTGATACCTGGAGAAGTGGGCGCCGCTGCCGTACAGAATATCGGCGCTTACGGAGTTGAGGCAAGTGATGTGGTTGAGAAGGTGGAGACTGTAAGCTTTTCCGGCAGGCGCGATGTCTTTACCCGTGAGGATTGTCGGTATGCTTATCGCTGGAGCATCTTCAAGCAAGCTGACATGCGCGATCGTTTTGTCACCCGTGTGTGGATACGTCTGGACAAGAAGGAAGCTTATAAGTTGGGTTACGGAGCTGTGGAACGTGAGGTGGACAGGCTCGGAGGCCGTTCCTTGCCCAATGTGAGGCAGGCCGTCATCAACATCCGGCAATCCAAGCTTCCCGACCCGAAAGTGATGGGAAATGCGGGCAGTTTCTTCATGAATCCTGTAGTGAGCCGGGAGTGCTTTGAACGGTTGGCCGCACGCTTTCCCGATATGCCCCATTACGAAACTCCTCAGGCGGGAGTGAAGATTCCCGCCGGATGGCTTATAGAACAGTGTGGCTGGAAAGGCAAGTCTTTGGGACGGGCTGCGGTGTACGACAGGCAGGCTCTGGTGTTGGTCAACAAAGGTGGAGCCACCGGCAATGAGATATTGGCCTTGTCCGAAGCCGTAAGTCAAAGCGTGGAGGAGAAGTTTGGCATAGTCTTGAAGCCCGAAGTGAACATTTACTGATTTTAAGCGATATGCACTTGAGATTTTTAGGAACCGGAACCTCCACCGGAGTGCCGGAGATAGGATGCCGATGTGAGGTATGTACGTCAGCCGATTTCCGTGACAACCGTCTGCGTACGTCGGCCATGATACAGACCGATGATGGTGCCCATATACTGATGGATTGCGGTCCCGACTTCAGGGAACAGATGTTGCGCATGGGGTTCTTTGAGCCTATAGACGGCGTGCTGCTGACTCATGAACATTACGACCATGTGGGAGGGCTGGACGACCTGCGCCCCTTTTGCAGGAAGGGGGAGGTGCCCGTGTATGCCGATGCGACAGCCTCTTCCCACTTGCGTACCCGCATGCCTTATTGCTTTGTGGAGGACAAGTATCCCGGAGTACCGCTTATCGCCTTGCATGAGGCCGTACCGGGTAAACCTTTTTTCATCCGCACGACGGAAGTGATGCCTTTTCGTGTGATGCACGGCCGCCTGCCCATCTTGGGCTACCGCATAGGAGGGCGTATGGCCTATATCACCGACATGCTTTCCATGCCGGTAGAATCCTATGACATGCTTCGCCACCTTGATGTGTTGGTGGTCAATGCGTTGAGGATACAGCCACATGCCACACACCAGAGCATAGCCCAGGCTCTGCAGGTCGCTGCAAAGGTGGGAGCCGGGGAAACCTATTTCGTGCACATGTCCCATCAGGCCGGACTGCATGCCCGCATCAGTATGCAGTTGCCTCCACATGTACATTTTGCCTATGACGGGCTGGAGATAGAGTGCTGACCGGACACATAGCCTTTTCCTGTTCAGCTTTATTCGGGACGGGACACTTGCTTATATGTGTGCAAATGTTTATTTTTGCCGTCAGACCGTATCCCGGTGACGGATTCTGTAACCAGTTATTAAAAGACCGACATAGATATGAAACCACGCATCCTCTTACGCATTGTCCTGGCGGCAGGTGTATTGCTTGCCTGTGCAGGTGTGGGATGGCATTTCCTTTCACGCCTGGACAGGGTGGAGGAACGTCGGGAACTCAACCTTTACACACTGGTGCCTCCTGATGCCGTAGCCGTGCTGAAGGTGCACACCCCTTTGCTCTCGGACAATCGCCTGGACTGGTGGTTGGGAGAATATGACAGCGGCTGGCTCTCTGACTTCTGCCGCAAGATGAAGGACATATTGGTGAGCTATCATGTGTCACAAGGAGTGCGGGAACAGATTGTCTATTGTCAGTTCGACGAATTGGGCCGGCATTCGGCACAACATTCGCTCAGTCTTCTTTCTCCCCGCTCGTTTCCGGCAAAGTCGCTGGACTACAGAGGTGAGTCCATGCGTATCTATCCGTTGACGGACGGGCGTTTCCTTGCCGTATATGTGGGCGAGGGCTTTCTGGTCATGAGCTTTCAGTCCCGGCTGATAGAAAAGGTGATGGATGCCAGGAGTACCGGTCATAATATTGCGAGCTTGTGGAACAGGGCAGGTTTGTCTGATGTGCCGGGAGGCAGGGGGGCGGTCTCACTTTACCTGAATGCCGACTCTGTCCCTATGGGGAAGAATGAAGATTCATGCGCCCCGTATCTGCATGCGGGAGGATGGATGGAATTCGATTTGGACTTCAGGCCGGAGGCTTTTCTCTGCACGGGCATAGGCCAGGAACGTCAGAGCGATTCGTTGTCGTTATGGCATGCGTTGGCCGGGCAGCATCCGGTCGATACGCTGGATTACGGACTCCTGCCCTCATCGGTCTTTGCCTATGCCCATTGGGCGTTTTCAGATCCGGATAAGTTGCTCCGTTGCATGGCTTCCCACTCATGGGCAGACTCGCTGTCTGATGACTATATGCGCAGGCGTGATGCCGAATGGGCTGCTTTTCTTGACCGTTATGCCGCAGGCGATGCCTTTTCTTGCCTGTTCCATGCCAAAGACACCGCCTGGCACAAGCCTTGCGCGGTCATAGGCATTCCGCTGCGCGACGAGTGGGAAGCCCGCAGGCACTTCAGGTCGTGGCTGCGTTCCACACCGCCGGACAAGAGTGCGAATCTGACGGGAGAGCGCGGGAATTCCGCACGGTTCGCGCTTTATCCTCGGGCCAGATATTACACCCAGTATCGTGTGCCGCGCACCACCCTGCTCACTTTGTTTACCGGTTGGGAGTGCAAGGATGTCCTTCCCCGAGCCTGTTTCTTTCGCAGCATGCTGCTGCTTGCTCCCGATGCCCACAGCCTTTCGGCCTACATTGATGCGTTGGAGCGCAAGGAGTGTCTGGAGCCGGGCATCTTAAGTCCGACGGACAGACGCGGACAAAACTGCTTTTTCATGGCGGTCGGCATGGGAGAGGTGTCGCAATGTCCGCCTTCCTATGTCCGGCAGATACCTTCTTTCTTCCTTGACTCCGGCATAGGAGACAGCCGTTCCCTACTCTTCCTTGAGCTGGTGAAGGATTCCGACGGAAGGCTGTATCCGGATGTGCGGCTTTGCCGGACGGACGGAGACTGACTTAGGTTGTCACTCCTCTTCTTTCCATACGGGCACCTGCATCAGCTGGGCGTGCGGATAATGCCGGGTCAGGTGTCTTTTCAGGTATTCCCAGGTATCGTCTCTCAACACCTTGTCCGATGAGTCCGGATAGAGGTTGTACAGTACCGTATGCAGTGCGATGCCCCGGCGGCTTATGGCCTCAAGGCTCAGCAGGGTATGGTTGATGCTTCCCAACCTGCCGCCGGTGACGAATATCAGCGGATAGCCTTTCCGGGCTATGTAGTCTATGGTGAGCAGGTCTTCGGTGAGCGGCACCATGAGTCCGCCCGCACCTTCCACCAGTACGGTGTCGTAGCGCGAGGCCAGTGTGGCGGTCGCACGTTCTATTTTCCCGAAGTCTATCTCCCGGCGGTCTATCCTGGAAGCCAGCAGCGGCGAGGCCGGATAGGAGAATATTTCGGGCATGGTGAGCTGCTCCTTGTCTTCGGGCAGGTATCCCGTGCCCATGATGCGCCGGTGCAGGTCTATGTCTTCAGAGTGGCCCACATTGCCGGTCTGTATGAACTTCTGTGTTATCACACGCTTGCCTTGGCTCATGAGCCGGCGGGCCAGCCAGGCGGTACAGTAGGATTTTCCGGCATCTGTATCTATGCCGCTTACAAAGTAGATGTTGTGTTGCATAGGGTTATCTTATTATAGGTTGTGGTGGGAGAGGTCCAGCCTCTTCCCTATCATATATCTCACGTGATACGTCAGCTCCACCTCCCCTTGCCGTGTGCTGAAGCGTTGGCGGTATTCGTCGCAGAAGGCTTGCAGCCGGCCGCGTGTCCACATGCGTTTCTCGGTGCCGGTCACTCCGGTTTGCTTGAGGTGGCGCAGCACGTCGGCAGGATGGGCGAAGGTCATGGTCCGCACCTCTTCCGAGGCATGCGTCACCTGAAAGCCCGCACCGGTCATCCAGCGTGTCAACTCCTCCATGCCAGGGTAGGCCAGCCCGTGTCCGGTGACGGCTCTTATCTCTTTCAGATTGTCCTCGCCGAAGGTGCTGAATGCCAGCCATCCTTCGCGTGAGAGGGCGTCGTGGCACCGGCAGAAGAACGGGGGCAGGTCGGTGAACCATTGCAGGGTGGAGCACGAGACGATTAGGCCGGTGTCGCGGGGCAGTTCCATGGTCTCGGCGTCGCCCGGATGGAAGCTGACGTGTGTGTGGCGGTCCGCAGGCCCGAGCAGGTCTGTCAGGCAGTCGGCCATTTCCGGGCAGAGGTCGTTCAGCCACAGCTCTTGCGGATGCAGCCGCTCCAGCAGCAGGCGCGACAGGTTGCCCGTGCCGCATCCCAACTCTACCACGCGCCGGGGGCTGATGGCAGGGAGCATGGAAGCCATGCGGCGCGCCACCTGCAGCTGCACATGGGCCTCGCGTCCGTAGGTGTTCCGGGCTTGGGCGAAACAGCGGGCTATCAGTGTCTTGTCCATAAGTCTTGCAGGTAAAGTCTGAACAGGTCTTCGTCATAGTGCGCGTGTTCCGTGCGGGTCACGGGCACGCCCAGCGTCTGCCATTCCCTGAGCTGGTTCTGGGGAGGGACGATGCGGTCGGCCATGCCGGTCACGGCTTCCGTCCAGAACACGGGGGCGTGGAGGTTCTCAGGCTGCCGGAGTGCTATCTGCCTCAGCTCGTCCTTCAGCTCGTCCAGGGGGCGGCGGGGCGTCATGCCGAGGAAGCGGCGGAACTCTTGCTGTCCGCCGCACATCCGCCTCAGGAACTTGTGGAGCGAGGCTCCGTCCAGTCCCTCGAGGGTGCCCCGGAAGATGGCTTCCGGAATGCCCCTGCCGTCGTCTATGGGATGTATGGTGCCGTTTATGGCGATGCGCCGTCCCGGCGGGAGGTGCCACTGGGAGGCGGTCTGCTGGGCTGCCCATACGCCCATGGACCAGCCCACCACATGGACTTCGGCATAAGCCTGAGGGTCGAAGGGCGGGGCGGAGGGAAGGGAGCGGTAGTCGTAGGCTATCAGGTAGTCGCAGTCTTCGGGCGTGTATTGCCTGAAGGGGGTCTCGTCGGCTCCCCAACCTGCGAAGAACAGGAGCAGGCGGGGGCGGGAGAGGCTGATGAGTGGGATAGTAATCATATATCTGTATCCGAGGGTATATAATATAATGTGTCTGCCGTGGGCAGTTCGTCTTCCCGCATGTCGGCGGTGAGGGAGAAGCGTATGCGTGAGGTGCCTTCGGGCACGGTGGGCGGGCGAACGGGCAGCGCGTAGAATCCGCATTGCTGCAGTT